>JBEGMS010000192.1:0-6373 GCA_041182985.1 Actinomycetota bacterium | reverse complement strand
CCCCCCGCGCCCCGGCGCGCGCGCCGATGCGTACGCGGTCACCGAGCGCAACGCGGGCTCCGACGCGTCGGGGATCGAGGCGCGCGCCGCGCGCGTCGACGGCGGCTTCCGGATCACGGGCGAGAAGTGGTTCGTGACCTCCGGCGACCACGCCGATTACCTGATCGTGATGGCCAACGTCGTCGACGGCGAGGCGCTGCTGCCGACCCTGTTCCTCGTCGACCGGGACACCCCCGGCGTCGAGGTCATCGACGACCCCGCCTTCACCCACGTCTTCCCCGACGGCCACCCGACCTTCCGGCTCGACTGCGTGGTGCCGGAGGCGGCCGTGCTCGGCGGCCCCGGCCAGGTCGGACAGGGGGATGCCGGCCAGCACGCCTGGTTCGTGGAGGAGCGCATCCACATCGCCGCGCGCTGCGTCGGCGCGATGCGGCGGCTCCTCGACGACGCGGTCGGCTGGGCGGTGGAGCGCGAGCAGTTCGGGCAGCCGATCATGGACTTCCAGGGCGTCAGCTTCCCGCTCGCCGACTCCGCCGCGGACTGCGTGGCCGCGCGCCTGCTGACGTACCAGTGCGCGCAGATGCTCGACGACGGCGCGCCGCCGAAGCTCGTCCACGCGCGCGCGTCGATGGCGAAGCTCTTCGCCTCCGAGCGCGCGTACGCCTGCGCCGACCGCTGCGTCCAGGTCTGGGGTGGCCGCGGGTACATGCGGCGCAACGCCGCCGAGCGGTTCCTGCGCGAGCTGCGCGTCGACCGGATCTGGGAGGGCACGTCCGAGATCCAGCGCGTGATCGTGGCGAACGCGCTCGTCAAGCGCGGGGTGCCCGCCGCACTCGCCGTCGACCCGGCGGAGACCGGGTGAGCGAGCGCCGCGACCTGACCCCGCTGTTCGAGCCGCGGAGCGTGCTGCTCGTGGGCGCGACGGGTGACACCCTCAAGTGGGGCGGCTGGGTGACCAAGTCCTTCGCCGACACGCAGGACCTGCGCGACACCCACTTCGTCAGCCTGCGCGGGGGCGAGCTCTACGGGATCCCGGTCCACACGTCGATCGCCGAGGTCGACGCGCACGTCGATCTCGCCGTGATCGTGGTGCCGGCCGCCGGGGTGCCCGACGCGATCCGCGAGTCTCTCGCCCTCGGGGCGCGCGCGCTCGTGGTGATCAGCGCGGGCTTCGGCGAGACCGGGGCGGAGGGCGAGGCCGTGCAGCGGGCGATGGTCGAGGAGGTGCGCACCGCCGGCGCCTGCCTGCTCGGCCCGAACTGCCTCGGGCTGTACGAGGACGCCGGGCGCCTCAACGTCTACGGCGGCACGTTCCCGTCCGGCGATCTCGGGTTCGCGACGCAGAGCGGGAACCTCGCGCTCGAGGTCGCGCTCCAGCTCGAGCACGCCGGGCTCGGCCTGACCCGCTTCGCGAGCGTGGGCAACCAGGCGGACCTCACGCTTGCCGACTTCATCCGCGACTACGCGCACCACGAGCCGACGCGCGTGATCGGCGCCTACATCGAGGCGCCGCGCGATGGGGTGGCCTTCGCCGAGGCGGTGCGCGAGGCGGCCGCGATCAAGCCCGTCGTCCTCTTCAACGCGGGGCGCTCCGCGGCCGGCGCGCACGCGGCCGCGTCGCACACCGGCGTCCTCGCCGCGGAGTCCCGCGTCCTGCGGGCGGTCTGCCGCGACGCGGGGGCGGTCGTGGTCGACACGCCGGGGCAGTTCGTCGATGCCGTCTCCGTGCTGCGCGGGGGCCGCGGGCTCGGCCGCCGGCGGATCGGGATCCTCGCCGACGGCGGCGGGCACGGCGTGGTCGCGAGCGACACCGTCACCGAGGCCGGGCTCGAGGTCGCGGCGTTCTCCGCGGAGACGAGCGCGCGCGTCGAGCCGGTGCTGCGCAACGCGCTGCCGCAGAACCCCGTCGACCTGGCCGGGGTCGACGGCTCGCGGGTCTGGGATTTCCACGCCGTCGCCGACGCCCTGCTCGCCGCCCCGGAGGTGGACGCGCTGGTCATGACGGGGTACTTCGGCGGCTACGGCGACTACCACCCGGAGGCGGGGGACACGGAGATCGAGGTCGCCGAGGCGATCGCCCGCAGCGCCGAGGAGCACGGCAAGCCCGTCGTCGTGCAGTCGATGGTCGAGCCCGGGGGCACGGAGACGCTGAACCGCATGCGCGCCGCCGGCGTCCCGGTCTTCGCCCGCATCGAGGACGCGGTGCGGGCCCTGATCTGCCTCGACCGCCCCGCCTCGGTGCCCGGCGCCGCCCACGAGCCGGTGCCGGCTCGCGAGCTCGGCGAGCGCCCCGCCTACCCCGAGGCCCGGGCGGCGCTGCAGGAGCTCGGCGTGCCGTTCCCCGACGGGGTCCTCGCGACATCGCCCGAGGAGGCCGCGGCGGCCCTCGCGGCGGTGGGCGCCCCCGCCGCGCTCAAGGCGGTCCACGCCGACCTCCTGCACAAGACGGACGCCGGCGGCGTCGTGCTCGGCGTGGGCACGCCGGAGGCGGCCGCCGACGCGTACAGCGCGATGCGCCACGCGGTCGAGGCCGCGTCCGGCATCGCGCCCGACGGGATCTGGGTCGAGCGGATGGCGGAGGCGGGCGGCGTCGACCTCGTGGTGGGCGCCCGCCGCGACCCGGCCTTCGGCCCCGTCATCCTCATCGGCGTCGGCGGGGTTTTCGTCGAGGTCCTGGACGACGTCGTGCTCGCTCCCGCGCCCACGGATTTCCGTCATCTTGCCGGGCTGCTGCGGGGCCTGCGCGCCTGGCCGCTGCTCGCCGGCGCCCGCGGGCAGGCGCCCGTGGACTGCGAGGACGTCGCCCGGATCGCCTGCAGGCTGGGCGATTTCCTGGCCGCCCACCCCGAGGTGGCCGAGGTGGAGGTCAATCCGCTGCGCGCGACGGCCGACGGGGCGACCGCGCTCGACGCGCGGATCGTGCTCGGATGATCAGCCGCATCGCCATGTCGACCGAAGGTAGGGGTGGGGGAACGCCAGGGCTCGTCCACCCCGGTGGGCGAGCCCTCGCGGTCCCCCGATGCGCGTCTATGGTGACGCGATGAGCGGGCCCTTCCCGCACCTCCTCGCACCGACGCGCCTCGGCCCCGTCGCCCTGCGCAACCGCGTCGTCTCGACGTCGCACCAGACGAGCCTGGTCCACGACCACGTGCCCACCGCCGATCTCGTCGCGTACCACGAGGCGCGCGCCCGCGGCGGGGCGGCAGCGGTCTGGCTCGAGGCGACGGCGGTGCACCCGAGCGGCCTCCTGACCGCGCACACGATCGGCGGCTATCTGCCGGCGGTGAAGGACGGCTACCGGGCGATCAGCGACGCCGTGCAGGGCCAGGGCGGGCGCGTCTTCGTGCAGCTCTTCCACGGCGGGCGCGAGCAGATCTCGTCCGCCCCGCGAAGTCCGGCGGTGGCGCCGTCCGCCGTGCCGTCGCAGCGCTTCAAGACCGAGCCGCGCGCGCTCAGCGTCGCAGAGATCGGCGAGCTCGTCGACGGCTTCGCCGCCGCGGCCCGGCTCGCCCGGCTCGGCGGCATCGACGGCGTCGAGGTGTCCGCCTCACATGCCTACCTCGCGGCGCAGTTCATGCATCCCCGCCGCAACGAGCGGACGGACGCCTACGGGGCGACGGCCGAGGGGCGCCTGCGCTTCCTCGTGGAGGTGCTCGAGGCGGTGCGCTCGGAGGCCGGCGGCATGGCGGTCGGCGTGCGGCTCGCGGCCGACGAGCGCTCGTGGGACGGCTTCGGCCCGGAGACCTGCGCGGAGATCGCCGGCGAGCTCGCAGAGCGCACGCGGCTCGACTTCGTCTCGGCCACGATGGGGGACTCCTCCACGTACGAGGGCTCGGTCTGGATCGTGCCGCCCCCGCCGGAGCCGGAGGACGCCGTGGCCGAGCCCGCCGCGCTGATGCGCCGGGCCCTGCCCGCGGACGTGTCGCTCGTCGCCACGACGCGCGTCGTCGACCTCGCGCACGCCGAGGAGATCGCCGCGACCGGGATCTGCGACGCGATCGGGATGACGCGGGCCCTGATCGCCGATCCGGACCTGATGCGCAAGGCCGCGCGGGGCAGGGCCGACGAGGTGATCGCCTGCATCGGCTGCAACCAGGGCTGCATCGGCCACTACCACGCGGGGCTGCCGATCGCCTGCGTCGTCAACCCGCGCACCGGCCGCGAGCGGACGGCGCCGCGGCGGCCGCGTCGGGCGCGCTTCGCGAGCGCGGCGGTCGTGGGTGCGGGCCCCGCGGGGGTGGCGGCCGCCCTGGCCTGCGCGCGCGGCGGCGCCCGCACCGTGCTGTTCGAGCGCGGCGACATGATCGGCGGCCAGTGGCGGATCGCCGGCCGGGCGCCCGGGCATGCGGAGGCGTGGCGCCGCTGGTGGGCGGACGCCGACCGCGATCTCGAGCGCGCCGGCGTGGACGTCCGGCTCGGGGTCGAGGCCTCGCCGCGTGATCTCCGTGGAGCGGAGCGGGTCGTGCTCGCGACCGGTGCCCGACCCTACGTGCCGGACCTGCCTTGGCCGAGGCGCCAGACGGTGCTGACGGCCTGGGAGGCCCTCGAGCGGCCGGAGGCGGTCCGCGGCCCCGTCCTCGTCCTCGACTGGGGCGGTGGCTGGACCGGGTGCGACGTCGCCGAGGCCCTCGCCCAGCGCAACATCGCGGTCACGCTCGCCACCGCCGGCCCGATGGTCGGCGAGGCGGTGCACCAGTACCAGCGCAACCGCTACCTCGGCCGCCTCGACGACCTCGGGGTCGTGCTGCGGGTCGGGATCGAGGTGGCGGAGGAGGCGGGTCGGGTGGTTCTGCGCAACGTCTTCAGCGGCCGCACGGAGCCGCTCGGGCAGTGGGGAGCCGTCGTGCTGGAGCAGGGGCGGGCACCCGCCGACGACCTCTGGCTCGCCCTCGAGGGCGATCCGCGCGTGGTGCGCGTCGGCGACGCGCTCGGCCCGCGGGGGCTCGAGGAGGCCGTCACCGAGGGCCACGCGGTCGTCTGAGCGCTCCAGCCGCGTGGACACGCGTGGACCCATCGCGGATCATTCGGACGTGGCCAGCCGCGTGCGCCTCTTCACGACCTGCCTCGGCGACGTCGTCGCACGCCAGACGGCGGACGACGCCGAGTACGTGCTGCGCGCGCTCGGGCACGAGGTCGAGCGCGTCCGCGACGCGACCTGCTGCGGCCAGCCCGCCTTCAACTCCGGCTTCGACGGGCCGGCGCGGGCCGTGGCCGGCGCGACGCTGCGCGCCCTCGACGACGGCACGGACGACCCGATCGTGGTCCCGTCGGGCTCCTGCACGAGCATGCTGCGCCTGCACTGGCGCGAGCTCTTCCATCACCGGCCCGAGACGGAGGGGGCGGCACGGGTGGCGCGCCGCGTCCGCGAACTCTCCGCCTTCCTCGCCGACGACCCGGCTGCGGTGCACGCGCTCGGCCCGCGGCTCGAGGCGCGGGTCGGCTATCACGACTCGTGCCACATGCTGCGCGAGCTGCGGCTGCGCGACGAGCCGCGCGCCGTGCTCGGGCAGGTCGAGGGCATCGAGCTGGTGCCGCTCGCGAGCGGCGAGCGCTGCTGCGGCTTCGGGGGCACGTTCAGCGGGCGCTATCCCGAGGTGTCGACGGCGATGGCGGACAGCAAGATCGCCGACATCGACGCCGCCGGCATCGACCTGCTGGTCTCCGCCGACCCCGGCTGCCTGATGCAGCTCGAGGGCCGCATGTCGCGCACCGGCTCGCCCGTGCGGGTGCGTCACGTCGCCAGCGTCCTGCGGGAGGCGCTGCCGTGAGCGCCACGACGCCCCGCGAGGGGGAGGAGGTCGGCGGGCGTCCGCTGCCGGAAGGCTGGGCCGCCCCCGCGCACCAGCCCGGTGCCGACAGCCTGGCGGACACCACCTTCGCGGAGCGCGCCCGCGAGAACCTCGCCCGCCCCTTCCAGCGCACGGCGATCGCGAACGCGACGGACTACACGGTGGCGGCGCTCCAAGGGCGCTTCGCCGGCACCGCGCACGACGACCTGCGCGAGCAGGCACGGCGGATCCGGGCGCACGCCATCGCCAACCTGCCGGCCTACCTGGAGCAGTGGGTCGAGCGCGCCGAGGGGCGCGGCATCCGCGTCCACTTCGCCGCCGACGAGGCCGAGGCGCGGCGGCTCGTCGCGGGCATCTGCAGCGAGAGGGGCGTGCGCCGCGTCGTCAAGTCCAAGTCGATGGCCTCGGAGGAGGTGTCGCTCAACAGCGCGCTCGAGGGGGCCGGAATCGACGTCGTGGAGACGGACCTCGGCGAGTTCGTCGTGCAGGCGATGGGCGACCGCCCGAGCCACGTGATCGCGCCGATCCTGCACCGCACGCAGGGCGAGGTGCACGAGCTGTTCAGCGCGATGGCGGGCGAGGAT
>JBEGMS010000191.1:0-16576 GCA_041182985.1 Actinomycetota bacterium | reverse complement strand
GTGATGGAGTTCTCGGGCCGCGACCGGCGGGCGGTGCCCCTTGGCTGACCTGCGCGTCGGCACTGCGGTGGACGCCCACCGTCTCGTGGCGGGCCGCCCGCTCGTCCTCGGCGGGGTCGCGATCGAGCACGAGCGCGGCCTCGAGGGCCACTCCGATGCGGACGTGGTCTGCCACGTGCTGACGGACGCCCTGCTCGGGGCGGCCGGGATCGGCGACATCGGCCGCATGTTCCCGAACACGCCGGAGTGGGAGGGGGCGGCCTCGATCGACCTCCTGCGCCGCGCCGCGGTGGCGATCGCCGAGCAGGGCTGGCGCCTCGTCAACGCGGACTGCATGGTCGTCTGCATGGCCCCGCGCCTTGCCCCGCACGTGGAGGCGATGCGCTCGGCCTGTGCGGACGCCATGGGCTCGACGCCCGACCGCGTCTCGATCCGCGCCACGGGCACGGACGGGCTCGGGTTCACGGGGCGCGGCGAGGGGATCGCCGCGCAGGCCGTGGTCCTGATCGAGCGCTAGGCCTCCGCGCCGCCGGCCGGGATCGGCGGCAGCTGGAACCCGCCCATCTCCTGCAGCCGGTCGATCCGCTCCTGCAGCGGCGGATGGGTGTCGAACAGCCCCCCGACGGAGGAGCGCAGCCCGTGGTGGTCGCGCAGCGGCGACTCGATCCAGAGGTGCGCGGTGGCGCGGTTGACGTGCTGCAGCGGGTGCTGGTCGACGGCGAGCTTGTAGAGCGCGCGGGCGAGGCCCTCGGGGTCGCCGGTCAGCTCGGCCGCCGTGGCGTCGGCGAGGTACTCGCGGCGGCGCGAGAGCGCCATCTGGAGCAGCGCGCCGCCGATCGGGGCGAGGATGATCGCGGCGATCGCGATGATCGCGCCGATCGGGTTCTGGTTGTTGGAGTTGCGGCCGCCGCCGAAGACGGTGGCCCAGAGCAGCATGTCGGCGATCATCGAGATCACGCCGACCATCACGGCGGCGAGGGTCATCAGGCGCACGTCGCGGTTGCGGACGTGGGCGATCTCGTGGGCCATCACGCCCTCGAGCTCGCGGCGGTCGAGCAGGGCGAGGATGCCGGTGGTGGCGGCCACGTAGGCCTTCTCCGGGGTGCGGCCGGCCGCGAAGGCGTTCGGAGCGGCGTCGTCGATGATGTAGATGTCGGGCGTCTTCGCGAGGCCCGCGGCGATCGCGGCGTTCTCGACGGTGCGGTAGAGCTCGGGCGCCTCCTCCTTGGAGACGGGCCGGGCGCCGCTCGCCGAGGCCACGATCGAGCCGGCGGCGACGTAGGCGAAGATGCCGTAGCCGACGGCGACGAGGGCCATGATCAGGCCGAAGCCCTGGCCGAAGAACACGTAGACGGCGGCGACGACGAGCGCCACCAGCACGACGAACAGGAACAGCACGAGGACCGTGCGCATGCGCGCCGAGCGGATCTGCTCCTGGAGGGTCATGCGGTGATCTCGACCTTGACCGGGTCGCGCTCCGCGTCGTCCTCGATGCGGTAGAACTCGCGCGGCCCGAAGCCGAACGGCCCGGCGATCACGTTGGCCGGGAACGACTGCTGCTTCGTGTTGTAGCGCTGCACGACGTTGTTGTAGTAGCGGCGCGCGGCGGCGATCTTGTCCTCCGTGTCGGAGAGCTCGGCCTGCAGCAGCGTGAACGACTCGACGGCGCGCAGCTGCGGGTAGGCCTCGGCGACGGCGAGGAGGCCGCCGAGGGCGGACCGGGTCTCGCCGTCGGCCGCGGCCTTGTCACCGAGGGTGCGCGCCTCCAGTGCGTGGGCGCGGGCCGCGGTGACCCGCTCGAAGGCCTCCTGCTCGTGGGCCGCGTAGCCCTTGACGGCCTCGACCAGGTTGGGGATCAGGTCGGCGCGGCGCTTGAGCTGGATGTCGATCGAGGACTCGCCCTGCTGGGCCTCGTTGCGCAGGCGCACGAGGCCGTTGTACGTGAGGACGAGCCACAGCAGCACGACGACGATGACGGCGCCGATGATGATCAGGACGGTGGTGCTCATGGGATCAGGCTGCTCTTCGCGGTGGCGGGGCGGGCGGCCCGGAGGGGCGCCTGCAGCCCCAAGCGTACAGCGGCTGGCGCCGCATCCGACGGCGTGCTCAGCCCGGCAGGGCGAGCATGCCGTCGCGCTCGGCCGCGAGGCCGTCGCGCACGAGCGCCGCGGCGATCTCGGCGTCGGCCTCGGCGAGCGGCACGGGCCCCGCGCGCAGCCGGTCGAGCAGGCGCCCGCGGGCCTGCCGGCGCGATCCCTCGAACGGCCCCTGCCGGCGCGCGGGCTCGAAGCGCAGGCCGCGGCTCGGGCAGGCGTCGGCCAGCGGGCAGCGCTCGCAGCGCGGGATGCGGGCCAGGCAGACCGTGGCGCCGAGGTCGAAGAGGCCCTGCGTGAGGTCGTGGGCGCGGCCGGGCGGGGGCTCCAGCGCCGCTCCCCCGAGCGCGCGGTCCAGGATCCGGCGCACGTTGACGTCCTCGGGGATCACGTCGTGGTCGAAGCAGATCGCGCAGACCGCGGCCGCCGTGTAGGGGCCGACGCCGGGCAGGGCGCGCCAGCCGGCCGGGTCGGTCGGCACGCCGTCGGCGGCCAGGATCCTGCAGGCGCGGTGCAGGTTGACGGCGCGGCGGTTGTAGCCGAGCCCCTGCCACGCCGAGATCACGTCGGCCAGGGGCGCGTCGGCGAGGTCGCGGGCGGTGGGCCAGCGCACGAGCCATTCCGTCCAGCGCTCGATCACCCGCTCGACCTGCGTCTGCTGGAGCATGACCTCGGAGACGAGGATCGCGTAGGGGTCGCGGGTGCGTCGCCAGGGCAGGTCGCGGCCCTCCACGGCGTACCAGGCGAGGACGCGATCGGCGAGTTCGGAGGGCGTCAGCGGCACACGGGGAGGCTAGTGCGGGCGGGTCCCGCGCGGATCCGCGCGAAATAGTTGACTAAGTGGACTAACATGTCGGGCACGATGGACGGCGTGGTCAACGTGCACGAGGCCAAGACGCACCTGTCGCGCCTGCTCCAGCGGGTGGAGGCGGGCGAGGAGATCGTGATCGCGCGCGGCGGGACGCCGATCGCGCGGATCGTGCCGATGCCTCCACCGCGGAAATGGCCGGGCCCCGGCCTCCTCAAGGGCAAGATATGGGCCGCCGACGACGCATGGGATCCCGACCCGGAGCTCGAGGAGGCCTGGTTGGCCGACGAGGACTGGATGTTCCCGCCGAAGGACGATGGCGCTCCTGCTTGACACCCAGGCCGCCTGGTGGTGGCTGGACGACGACGCGCGGCTCGGCGACCGCGCCCGCTCGATCATCGAGCGGGCGATCGTCGAGCGCGAGGCCTTCGTCAGCGCGCTGTCCCTGCTGGAGGCGGTGGGGAAGGCGACACGGGGGCGCGTGCGCTTCCCGGCCGACTTCGCCGACAGCCTCGAGGAGGCCGGCTTCCGGGCCCTGCCGTTCGATGCGCGCGACGCGCTCGCGGTTCTCGATCTGCCCCGCATCCACGCCGACCCGTTCGACCGCGGCATCGCGGCGCAGGCCCTGCGGCGCGACCTCACCCTGATGACGAGCGACGCCCGCCTCGCGGAGTACCCGATCGCCGTCTACCGCCTGTGATCCCTGCCATCCTCACCCCGTGAGCGTCCGCGTCCGCTTCGCACCCGCGCCGTCCGGCGACCTGCACGTGGGCGGGGCGATGGTGGCCGTCGCCAACGACCTCCTGCGCCGCCGTCACGGCGGCGCGCTCGTGCTGCGGATCGACGACACGGACGCGGGGGAGACGGCAGCGGGCGCGGAGGCGGCCATCGCGGACGCCCTCGCCTGGCTCGGCATCGCCGTCGACGAGGGGCCGCTGCGCCAGTCCGCGCGGGCCGACGCGCACCGGGCGCTCGCCGATGAGCTGGTCGCAGCCGGAGCCGCCGTGCGCCTCGACGACGGGGCGGTCGCGCTGCCCGCCGTCGAGCGCGACGTCGTGATCGACGACCTCAGCCGCGGCCCGATCCGGCTTCCTGCAGGCGCGATCGCGCGCACGGTGCTGGTGCGGGCCGACGGCCGTCCGACCTTCCACCTCGCGACCGCCTGCGACGATCGCGACCTCGCGATCACGCACGTCCTGCGCGGCGAGGACCACATCGCCAACACGGCCGTCCAGCTCGTGCTGGCCGAGGCCGGCGGCTTCGCGGCCCCGGCCTTCGCGCACCTGCCGATCGCGGTCGGCGCGGACGGGGCCAAGCTGTCGTCGTCCGACGGCGCGCCCGGGATCGCGGCGCTGCGCGCGGCGGGCTTCCTGCCCGAGGCCGTGGTCGACTGGCTCGCTCGCTCGGCCTGCCCGCCGCTCACGGCGCTCCCGGCCGCCGGGGCCGACGCGCTGGCCCGGGCCTTCGACCCGTCCCGGCTCGGGCACGGCACGACGCGCCTCGACCCGCAGCTCCTCGAGAGCCTCGGTCGCGACCACCTCGCGCAGCTGGATGCGGCCGAGCGCGCGGCGCGCGTGGCCGCCTGGCTCGGCGACGGGGCGGATGCGGCCGCGGTCGCGATCCTGGCGCCCGGCCTGACCGATGCGCCGACGCTGGCCGCCGCCGCGGAGCTCGTGCGCGGCGTCCTCGAGCCGCCGGCCCTGCGGGAGCCGTCAGAGGCCGACCGCGCGGCCGCCGCGGCGCTGCTCGCGGCCCTGCCCGCGGCGCCCGACCCGCTCGACGCCGACGCCGCCGCGGCCCTGATCGACGCGCTGGGCTGCGGCAAGCGCCCCGTGCGGCGCGTCCTGACCGCGGCCGACAGCGGCATCCCGCTACCGTTCGTGCTCGCCGCGCTGCCGCGCGACGCGGCGCTGGCCCGCGCCCGGGCCGTCCTCGACCAGCCATGACCCTCCGCCTCTACGACTCCCTGCGCCGCGACGTCCACGACGTCGAGCCGCTCCAGCCCGGGCGGCTCGGCCTCTACGTCTGCGGGCCGACCGTCTACGGCCCCGTCCACGTCGGCAACGCGCGCCCCTTCGTGATCGCGATGACCCTCGCCCGGCACCTGCGCCGCCAGGGCTGGGACGTGCGGGTCGTCTCCAACCTGACCGACATCAACGACAAGATCTACGCGGCGGCGCAGGCCGAGGGCGTCGACAGCCGCGAGCTCGCGGCCCGCGAGGCCGCGGGCTACATCGCGGACACCTCGCGGCTCGGCCTCGGCCGCCCCGACGTCGAACCCAAGGTCACCGACTCCCTGCCCGGGATCATCGCGATGACCGAGGCCCTGATCGCCGCGGGCCACGCCTACGAGAGCGAGGGCGACGTCTACTTCGACGTGGCCGGGTTCGCCTCGTACGGGGCGCTGTCGGGCCAGAAGGTCGACGAGATGCAGCCGGAGGAGATCACGGCCAAGAAGCGCGCGCCGCTCGACTTCGCGCTCTGGAAGGCCCAGAAGCCCGGCGAGGACGCGGCCTGGGACTCGCCCTGGGGGCCCGGCCGCCCCGGCTGGCACATCGAGTGCTCGGCGATGGCCATGAGCGCGCTCGGCGAGGAGATCGACATCCACGGCGGCGGCATCGACCTCAAGTTCCCCCACCACGAGAACGAGCGGGCGCAGTCGGAGGCGCTGACGGGGCGCCCCTTCGCGCGCACGTGGCTGCACAACGGCCTCCTGCGCTTCGGCGGCGACAAGATGTCGAAGTCGCTCGGCAACGTCGAGCGGCTGCGCGACGCCCTCGACCGGATGGAGCCGGAGACCCTGCTGGCGCTGTTCGCCCGCGCCCACTACCGCTCGAACGTCGACTACAGCCCCGATTCCCTCGAGGACGCCGTCAAGTCGAACGACCGGCTGCGCGAGGCGCTGCGCCGGGCCGCGCGGGTGGCCGCCGAGGCCGCTCCGGCGGACGGCGGGCCGCTCGCGGCCGCGGCCGCGGAGGCCGACGGGCGCTTCCGGGCCGCCCTCGACGACGACTTCTCGACGCCGGAGGGCCTCGCGGCCCTGTTCGACCTGGTGCGCACCGTCAACGCGGCGATCGACGCCGGTGACTGCGAGCCGGGGGACGTCGCGCGGGCGCGCGCCGTCCTCGTCGACTGCCTGGACGTGCTGGGCCTCGCCGGCCTGGCCGCCGGTGCGGCGGGGCCGCCGCCGGAGGCCGTGGCGCTGATGGAGGAGCGCGAGCAGGCGCGCGCGGAGCGCGATTTCGCGCGCGCCGACGCGATCCGCGACGAACTGCGGGCGCTGGGCTGGGTGGTCCAGGACCTCGCCGATGGCCCCGAGCTGGCGCCGGCGTCGTGAGCGAGGACGTGGTCTACGGGCGCCAGCCCGTGCGCGAGGCGCTGCGCGGCCGGCGCGCGGTGCGCGAGGTGCTGGCCACGGCGAAGGCGCGCGAGTCCCTGCCCTGGCTGGCGGAGGCCGACTGCCCCGTGCGCGAGGCGGACGCGGGGGAGATCGGCAACCTCGCGCACAGCGCCGATCATCAGGGCGTGGTGGCCCGCGTGGCCCCGTTCCCGTACGCCGACCCCGACGAGCTGCTGGATGGCCCGGCACCGCTCGTGATCGCCCTCGACGGCGTCACGGACCCGCACAACCTCGGCGCGATCGCCCGCAGCGCGGAGTGCGCCGGCGCCGATGGCCTGGTCGTGCCGCGCCACGGATCCGCCGTCGTGACGGCCGCCGTGGCGAAGGCCAGCGCCGGCGCCGTCGAGCACCTGCCGATCGCCGTCGCCCCCAATCTCGCCGACTGGCTCGGCCGTGCGAAGCGGCCGGGCCTGTGGACGTACGCGGCGGCCGCGGACGGCGCCGTGCCGTACGCCGAGGCCGACTACACGGACGGCTGCGTCTTCGTGCTGGGGGCGGAGGGAGCGGGCCTGCGCCCGCGCGTGCGCGCCGCCTGCGACGCCGCGGTGGCGCTGCCGATCAACGGCCGCATCGACTCGCTGAACGTGTCCGTGGCGGCCGGCGTCCTGCTCTTCGAGGCCGTGCGCCAGCGCGGCCCCCGCTGAGCACCGGATCTCAGGCTCAAGTCGGGATCACCGGTTAGCCGCCCGCCTATCCGATCGCGGGAGACCGCATGGAATGGCGATTTCCGGGCCCGGGGCCGCGGTCCCCGAATGTAACGGTTTGCAGGCAAAATAGGTTTCAGCCTATTGATTTTGAAATTGCCCTTGTATTTGCCCGAGGCGTCTGGCATGGTGCGGATGTCCGTCATGACCCTCTATCTGAAGGTGAGGGTGGAGACGGGGACTGGAGAGCCATGCCGACCGCCCGAGCAGCCACCGCCCGCACCGCCGCCGATCCCGCGGCGCGCCAGCGGCGCGACCAGGGGGACCTGGCCCTCGTCCTGCGGGCCCGCAACGGCAACGAGGCGGCCCTCGACCAGCTGATCCGCCGCTACCAGCCGTTCGTGCGGCTCAAGGCCTCGAGCTACTTCCTGGCCGGCGGCGACGCCGACGACCTCCAGCAGGAGGGCCTGATCGGCCTCTACAAGGCGATCCGCGACTACCGCGTCGATCGCGAGACGTCGTTCCGCTCCTTCGCGGAGCTCTGCATCACGCGCCAGATCATCACCGCGATCAAGGGCGCCACCCGCAACAAGCACCAGCCGCTGAACGGGTACATCTCGTTCAGCCACACGCCGGCCGGCAGCGACCCCGAGGGCGGCGACTGCACCCTCGGCGACGCGATCGCCGGCTCGCCGACGATGGACCCCGCCTCGCGCGTCATCTCGACGGACGAGCTCGACTCGCTGGTCGAGATGCTCGGCAGCGCCCTGTCGCCGCTCGAGTCCGAGGTGCTCGCCGCCTTCATGTCGGGCGACTCCTACGAGGCGATCGCGGCCCGTGCGGGCTGCGACCCCAAGGCCGTTGACAACGCGCTGCAGCGCGTCAAGCGCAAGATCGAGCAGCACCGCGCGGGGCGCGAGCACCCGGCCAGCGCGTAGATTCCCCGCATGACACCGGGTGACCTCGCGCTCGCGGGACTCGCCGCGCTCATCGCCGGGGTGGTCAACGCCCTCGCGGGCGGCGGCACCCTGATCTCGTTCCCGATGCTGCTCGCCCTCGGCGTGCCGCCGGTCAGCGCCAACGTCACCAACACGGTGGCGCTCGTGCCCGGGTACCTCGGGGGCACGCTCGCGCAGCGCGCCGACCTCGGCGGGCAGGGTCGCCGTCTGCGGGTGCTGATGCCCGCCGCGGCGGCGGGCGGGCTCGTCGGGGCGGCGCTGCTCCTGCTCACGCCCGAGCGCGCCTTCGAGGTGCTGATCCCGGTCCTGATCGTCGCGGCCGTCGCGGTGCTCGCCCTCGGCGACGCCGTCAAGCGCCGCGTCGCCGAGCGCGTCTCGCGGCTGGGCGCCGACGGCGCGGAGCGGCTGGCCGGGCCCGCCCTCGGCATCTTCCTGGCCGCCATCTACGGCGGCTACTTCGGCGGCGGCCTCGGGATCATCGTGCTCGCCGTGCTCGGCACGATCCTGGTCGACTCGCTGACGCGCCTGAACGCGCTCAAGCAGGTCTCGAGCCTCGTCATCAACGCCGTCGCCGCGGCGGTGTTCGTGGTCTTCGGGGACGTGGTCTGGTCGGCGGCGGCGGTGATGCTGGTCTGCGCCGTGGTCGGCGGCTACCTCGGCGGCACGCTCGCCGGGCGGGTCTCCGCCCGCACGCTGCAGCGGATCGTGCTCGTGATCGGCGTCGTCGTGGCCGTCGCCTACGCCGTGCGCACCTACGCCTAGGCGGCGCGCGCGAGGGCGCCCGCGGCGGCCGAGCGGGCGGGGTCGGGCACGTTCGTGGTGATCCCGTCGACGCCCATCGCCACCAGCCGCGCGATCGCGGCGGGGTCGTCCGGGGTCCAGCACCAGATCTCGCCGCCGGCCCGGTGCACCTGCGAGACGAGGCGCGGCGTGATCAGGCGGTACTGGACGGTGACGAGGTCGACGTGGGTCGCGCGCATCAGGAGGTCGACGCGGCTCGTCAGCACCCAGCGGCGCAGGCGGTTCGCGGTCCAGCCGAGGGCGCGCACCCAGTCGTGGTGATGGCGCGGGATCGTCAGCCCGACGCGCACGCGCGGCTCGAGGTGGCGGATCCAGAGCGCCTGCTCCCAGCCGCCGCCCGTCAGCACCACGCGCTCGGCCATGTCCGCCGCCCGCAGCTCGCGCACGAGCTGCTCGGCGATCCCGTTCTGCTTGAGGTCGAGGTTCAGCGGCACCCCGGCGCGGCCGCACAGCGCGAGGGCGTCCCGCAGGAGCGGGGCGTTCGGGTTGTCGCCGCGATCGTGGGCCAGGACGAGCTCCCCGTCGGCGCGCCGACGGCGCACGTCGACCTCCACCATGTCGCACTCGAGGCGGATCGCCTCGGCGATCTGGGCGAGCGTGTTGTCGCCGAGGCCGGTGCGGTAGCCGCGGTGCGCGATGTGCAGGTGATGGCCCATGGTTCGAACGTACCCCCTGCCGACGATAGTCCCTGCGGGCTTCACCGGATAGATCCCGTGGCGAAACCGCTCCGATGCCGCGGGGCGGGGGCTACGGTGTGCGCGTGGATGCGCCCGTTGCCCGCTCCCGGTCGTTCGTGCCGATCACGGGAATCGGCCGCGCCGGCGCGGCCGTCGCGCTGCTCGGGCTCGCGTCGCTCGTGGCGATGATCGCGGCCGACCGCGGCCCGGATACGCCGTCCTGGGTGCCGAGCCTGTGGTGGGGGTGGCTCGCGATCACGGCCGGGGGCGTGCTGACCCTGATCGCGCTGCGCCGCGGCGAGCGGGCGGTTCTGTCGTTCGTCGCGCTCATCCCGTTCGCGCTGTTCCTGATCCTGCTCCTGATGGAGCTGACCGGCCTGATGGAGTAGTCCGCCTAGCGCCCGGGCGGCGGGGCCGTCATGAAGACGGCCCGCTCGGGGCCGATCGGGGCCACCACGGCCGTCCGCGCGGCGCCCTCGGGATGGGGCGGGGGGTGCACGATCACGCGCTCCGCGCGCTGGACCTCGCCCGTCTCGATCGCCTGGGCGAGCAGGGTGAACAGCTCGCTGCGCGGGTAGTCGGGGTACCAGGCGGTCATCGCCTTCCCGAGGTGGGTCGCGAGCTCGGGCTGCCGACGGCGCGTCTCGTGGCTCACGTAGATCAGCCGGGTGTCGGTGATGCGGGCGTCGTCGGCGCGGATCGCCTGGTGGACGTACAGCCACTCGGAGCCGACCCGCGTCGCGAACTCGCGGCGCTGGAGCGCGAGGGCGACCGCCTGGGCGCGCGTGGTCGCCCCGAGCCGCTCCTTGATGCTCGCGATGTGCTTCTGGACCGTCGGCTCGGAGATCCCGAGGGCGATCGCGATCTGCTGGTTCGTCGCCCCGTCGCAGAGCAGCCGCAGGGTGTCCTCCTGCCGGGAGGTCAGCCACGGCGTGCTGGCCGCGTCCGGCGCCACGTCGACGATGACCAGGTGGACGCCATCGGCGACGCGCTCCGAGACGTGCAGGTCGACCGTCACCAGGGCCCCGTCGGCGGTGCGCAGCTCGAGTACGCCGCTCCCCGCGGCGACGATCCCGTGCCACGCCTCACGCAGCCCGCGGGCCCCGCCCCGGGCGAAGTCGGCGATCGCGGCGCCGTCGAGGGCCCCGTCGGGATAGCGCAGCAGCCTCGTCGCGGCGCTGTTGGCCGCGACCAGGCGCGGCTCGTCGTCGACGAGCAGCATGGCGTTCTGCGCGGCGTCGAAAACGGGTCGGAAGGGGAATTCGTCGATGGGTCGGCGCTGCTCGGGCATCGCGGCGCGCTCGGCAAGGGGGATCGCCAGACGCGTCTCCTGCATCCTCCCGCGGCATGGGAGGTTCCGGTATGGTCAGATTCGATACGTCCTAGATCGGTCGTGAGAGCCGGCGCTCGGGTTCGAACCGAGGACCTCTCGCTTACAAGGCGAGTGCTCTGCCAACTGAGCTACACCGGCGGTCCGCGCAGCCTAGCGACCGCGACGTGAGGCATCCTCAGGGAGTGCAGCGCCCGCTCCGCGTCCTCGTCGTCTCGAACATGCTCCCGTCCGCGGAGGCCCCCCAGTACGGGGTCTTCGTGGCCCGGCAGGCCGCCGCGCTCGAGCAGGCGGGCTGCGTGGTGGAGCTGGTCGGCCTCCAGCGGCGGGCGACCGGGCGGGGCGGCTCGGCCCGCAAGTACGCGGGCCTGCGGCGGGAGGGCGCGCACGTCGCCAACCGCATGCGCCCCGACGTCGTGCTCGGCCATTACCTGGTGCCCACCGCGCAGGTCGCCCGTCGCGCCGCCCGCGTGGCCGGCGCGCCCTACGTCCTCGTCGCCCACGGCGGCGACGTCACCCACCTCGAGCGCTCGCGCCCGCTGCGTCTCGCGACGCGCCGCGCGCTGGCCGGCGCCGCGCGCGTGATCGCCGTCTCGCAGCCCCTGGCCGACCGGCTCGCGGCCGTCGGTCCCGGGATCGCCCCCGTCGTGATCGACACGGGGGTCGACCGCGTCCGCTTCCGGCCCGGGGCGGGGGATGCGACCGCCTTCGGCCCGGCGCCGAGCCGGCCGCTGATCGTGCAGGTCGGCAACCTGATCGAGCGCAAGAACCCCGAGCGCCTCGCCCGCGCCGTCGAGCGGCTGCGGGCCGAGACCGGCGGGGGCGAGCTCTGGATCGCCGGCGACGGGCCGCTCGCCGAGCGCCTGCGCGGCCTCGACCACGTGCGGCTGCTGGGTGCCGTCGCGCCCGAGCGGGTCCCCGAGCTCCTGCGCGCGGCCGACGCCGCCGCGCTCGTGGCGCTGTCGGAGGGCTACGGGCTCGGGGCGATCGAGGCGGTCGCCTGCGGGGTGCCGCTGGTCGTGTCCCATACGGCGCCCGTCGCCCACGAGCTGCCGGCGAGCGCCGCCGTGCGCGTCGACCCGACCGACGAGGACGCGATCCTCGCCGGGCTGCGGACCGCGCTCGGGCTCGCGCGCGACGATCCGGCGGGCCAGGCCGTGGCCGACCGGCACGCGGACGTCGTGCAGGCCCGCCGCCTCCTCGACGTGCTCGAGGCGGCGGTCAGTCGCCCGTGACGGGCTCGGACTCCTCGACGTAGGGCGCGACGCCGAAGCCGTCCTCCCAGAGGTCCTCGACCAGCCGGAACTCCTCGTCCGTGATCGGGGGCGTGTCCGAGGCCGCGGCGAACTCGTCGACCTGCGCCGCGTCGTAGATGTTCGGGAGGACGCTCGCCACCTCGGGCTCGTGCAGGAGCCACTGGATCGCGGCCTGCCCGAGGGTGCGGTCGTCGCGCTCCAGGAAGCGCACCCGCTCGACCTTCTGGACGCCCTCGACGAGCCAGGAGCGGGGGCGGTGGCGGCGGTGGTCGTTCTCGGCGAAGACGGTGTCGAGCGTGTACCTCCCCTCCAGCATCCCGGAGGAGTGGGGGACGCGCGCGACGATCGAGACCCCGTTGGCCCGCGCCGCCGCGATGAAGTCGCGGCCCGGCTGCTGCTCGAGCGCGTTGTGGATCACCTGCATGGCGTGGATCGGGCGGTTCTCCGCGACCCACAGGCCCTCGTCGCGCCAGCCGATCGCGGGGCCCAGCGCCACGCCGAACGAGCGCACGGTGCCGGCCTGGAGCAGCTCGTCGAGCAGCTCGAAGATCGCGTCGTCCTGCAGCGCGTCGAGGCGGGGGTTGTGCAGCTGGTAGAAGTCGATCGTGTCGCGGCCGAGCCGCTGCAGGCTCTGCTCGAGCGCGTAGCGGATGAACGCCGGCGACCAGTCGTGTGGCCGCTCGCTGTGGCCCTTGCGGTCCCAGGGCGAGTAGATGTCGTAGCCGAACTTCGTGCCGACCTGGACGTCCGCGTCGTCGCCGAAGGCCTTGCGCAGGAGCTGCTCGCCGCGGCCCTCGCCGTAGGTGTCGGCGGTGTCGAAGAAGGTGATCCCGCGGTCTTTGGCGTGGCGCAGGAGCGCCACCGCCTCGTCGTCCGTGTACTCGCCCCACCAGCCGGTGGCCACGGTCCAGACGCCGAAGCCGACGGCGGAGACCTCGACGCCGCTCGATCCCAGGGTTCGTCGCTGCATGGCCTGAACCTTATCGGCACTCGCCGTCCGGCGGCCGACCGCACGCTCGGCTAGCGTGGTCCCCGATCCGCGACGCCGGGAGAGGGGGTGGGGCATGGCCGAGCAGGTGCGTCTGACCAGGCTCTCCACGGGCGGCGGTTGAGCCTCCAAGCTCCCCGCCGGGGAGCTGGCGCAGGTCCTGCGTCACGTCCACGCCCCCGAGGATCCGGCCGTGCTCGTGTCGAGCGCGGCGATGGACGACGGCGCCGTCGTGCGCCTCGACGACGGCACGCTGCTCGTGCAGACCGTCGACGTCTTCGGCCCCCCGGTCGACGACCCGGGCGACTACGGCCGGATCGCCGCCGCCAACGCCGTCTCCGACGTCTACGCGATGGGCGGCGAGCCGCGCTTCGCGCTGGCCGTCCTGGCCGTCCCCGCGGACCTCGACCGCGACGTCGTCGCGCGCATCCTGCGGGGCGGCGAGGAGCTCGCGCGCTCGGTCGGGGTGACGATCGTGGGCGGCCACACGGTCACGGCGCCCGAGCCGCTCTACGGCCTCGCGGTGACGGGGACGGTCGCGCCCGAGGACCTTTGGACGAACGCGGGCGGGCGCCCCGGCGACCTGCTCTGCCTGACGAAGCCACTCGGCACCGGGATCGTCTGCAACGCGCTGCGCAAGGACCTCGCCCCCGCCGACGTCATCGCGGCTGCGGTCCGCTCGATGGCGACCCCCAACCGCGACGCCGCGCGGGCGCTGCGGCCGCACGCGCCGCGCGCCGTGGTCGACGTGACGGGCTTCGGCCTCGTCGGCCACCTGCACGCGCTGGCCCGCAACTCCGGCTGCGCCGCCGAGCTGGACGAGGCCGCCCTGCCGGCGCTGCCGGGGGTGCTCGACCTCCTGCGCGCGGGCGCCGTGCCGGGCGGCACGCGCCGCAACCGCGAGGCCGCCGACTACCTCGACGCAGGCGCGGCGGACCCCGAGCTCGCGCTCCTGGCCTGCGACGCCCAGACCTCGGGCGGGCTGCTCGCCGCCGTGGCGGCCGACGCCGACCCCGCGGCCCTGCCCGGGCCGGTGGTGGGGCGGCTCGTCGACGGCGCTCCGGGCGCCGTGCACCTCGCCTAGGACCGGCGGGCGGCGGACCCGCTTGCGGGTACACTGCGCGCCATGGTCGAGGGCATCTTCGTCGCGCTGCAGGTGATCCTGGGGATCCTGGTGATCATCCTCGTGCTCGCGCACTCCGGGAAGGACTCGGGCCTCTCGGGCGCGTTCGGCATCGGGCAGTCCCAGTTCGGGGCCACGCAGGTGATGGAGCGCAACCTCACGCGCATGACCGTCGTCGTGGCCGTGCTGCTCGTCGCCAACACCGTCTTCCTCGGGTTCCTCCTGCAATGACCCGGGAAACGCGCGAGGCCCGCTTGCGCGGGCCTCGGCGTCGTACGGGAGGAGGGGATGGTGTCCGCGGAGTCCCGCGGGGAGGGATCGATCGGGGGGTGGTGCACCCGGTAGTTCGTGACACGCTCGTGCCGCGGATGAGCGTCACGCCGCATAACGGAAATCCGTCAGCATGACGCTCCCGCGCCTGATCGCCTCGGACCTCGACGGCACCCTGCTCGGGCCCGACGGCGGGGTCTCCGCGCGGACCCGCGCGGCGCTCGACGCGGCGCAGGCGGCGGGCATCGAGATCGTGCTCGTGACCGGGCGCCCGCCGCGCTGGGTGCGCGAGATGCCCGAGGCGACCGGCGCCCACGCCGTCGTCGTTTGCGCGAACGGCGCGCTGCTCTACGACGTCGACGAGCACGCGGTCATCGACCACGCCCCGATCCCGGGCGACCTCGCCGTCGAGCTCGTCGACCACCTGCGCGCCGACGCCCCCGGCTGCCGCTTCGCCTGCGAGATGACCTTCACGTTCGGGCGCGACGCCGACTACCCGGCGCGCATGCCCGCCCCGCCGGGGACGCTGGTCGGCGACGTCCGCGACCTCGTGGCCGGCCGCGACACGACCAAGCTGATCGTGCGCGACGACGACCTGCCCCACGACGAGCTCGTGCGGATCGTGCAGGCGATCGTGGGCGCGCGCGCCGAGGTGACCCACTCCGGCTACGGGATCGTCGAGATCTCCGCGCAGGGGGTCGACAAGGCCCGCGGGCTGCGCGTCGCCTGCTCCCGCCACGGGATCGACCCGGGCGAGGTGATGGCGTTCGGCGACATGCCGAACGACCTGCCGATGCTGCGCCTGGCCGGGCGCGGCGTCGCCGTCGCCAACGCGCACGCCGACGTGCTCGCTGCCGCCGACGAGGTGACCGCCTCGAACGCCGAGGACGGCGTCGCGCTGGTGATCGAGCGCGTGCTGGCGCGCTAGACCATCTGACGCAGCACCATCGGCAGGATGCCGCCGTGGCGCAGGTACTCGACCTCGACCGGGGTGTCGACGCGGGCGCGCGCCGCGAACGAGGTCTCCGAGCCGTCCCGGCGGGTCGCCGTCACGGTCACGGTCGCCCCGGGCGCGAGCCCGGCGACGCCCTCGACGCGGTAGGTCTCGGTGCCGTCGAGGCCGAGCGACGCGCGGCCCTCGCCGCCGGTGAACTCGAGCGGCAGGACGCCCATGCCGACGAGGTTCGAGCGGTGGATGCGCTCGAACGACTCGGCGATCACCACCTTCACGCCCAGGAGCATCGTGCCCTTGGCCGCCCAGTCACGCGAGGAGCCCGAGCCGTACTCGCGGCCGGCCAGGATGATCAGCGGCGTGTCGTCGGCGCGGTAGCGCTCCGCGGCCTCGAAGATCGTCATCAGCTCGCCGCCGGGCTGGTGGGCGGTGTAGCCGCCCTCCGTGCCGGGCACCATCTCGTTGCGCAGGCGGATGTTGGCGAAGGTGCCGCGCACCATCACCTCGTGGTTGCCGCGGCGCGCGCCGAACGAGTTGAACTCGCGGGGCTCGACGCCGTGCTCGATCAGCCAGCGGCCGGCCGGGCCGTCCGGCGGGATCGAGCCGGCGGGGGAGATGTGGTCGGTCGTGATCGAGTCGCCGAGGACGGCCAGCGCGCGCATGCCGGCGATGTCCGTCAGGTCGTGCGGGGCGTCGGCCATGCCCTGGAAGAACGGGGGCTCGCGCACGTACGTCGAGTCGGGCTGCCACTGCATCGTCTCGCCCGTCGGCGCGTCGAGGGCCCGCCAGCGCTCGTCGCCGTCCCAGATCGTGCCGTACTCCTTCTCGTAGAGGTCGGGCGAGATCGTCTCGGCGATCACCGCGCGAACCTCGTCCATGGACGGCCAGATGTCGGCCAGCATGACGGGCTCGCCGTCCGCGCCGATCCCCACGGGCTCGGTGGTGAGGTCGACGTCGAGGGAGCCGGTCAGCGCATAGGCGACCACGAGCGGCGGCGAGGCGAGGTAGGCGGCGCGCACCTTGGGGTGCACGCGGCCCTCGAAGTTGCGGTTGCCGGACAGGACCGCGCCGACCGCGAGCTCGTGCTCCGAGATCGCCGCCTCGAGCGCGTCGGGCAGGGGGCCCGAGTTGCCGATGCAGGTCGTGCAGCCGTAGCCGACGAGGTTGAAGCGCAGGTCGGCGAGGGGCTCGAGCAGCCCGGCGCGCTCGAGGTAGTCGGTGACGACGCGGGAGCCGGGCGCGAGGCTCGTCTTCACCCACGGCTTGGCCTCGAGG
>JBEGMS010000190.1:0-3708 GCA_041182985.1 Actinomycetota bacterium | reverse complement strand
GGCCGCGGCCGCGGCCGCGGCCGCCCCGCCGCCCGCGCCGGCGGCGCTTCGCCGGACCGGCCGCGTCGTCGGCGTCGTCGCCCGCATCGTCGTCCTCGGCGATCTCCGCCTCCGGGGCGGGCGCGGCGGCCTCGCCCGCGGTCTCCTGGTCTCCGAGGGGGGCGGCGGTGGCCACGCCGGCCGCGGCGACGGCCGGCTCGATCGGGGCCGCGTCCGCGCCCCCCCGGGTGAGGCCGTGCTGGCGGCGGAAGGCGGCGATCGAGGCCGGCGTGGAGCCGAGCTGGTGCGCGATCCAGATGTCGGTGACGCCCTCGCCGACCCAGGTGCGGATCTGGTTGAGGTGCGGCTTGAGGGAGGCGTTGCGGCGGGCCATCGCCGGCAGCGTAGCCCGATCTGGCCCGGCGACCCGTCAGGCCCCGAAGGCGTCCCGCAGCGTGGTGAGCGTGAGGTAGATCAGGGTGCCCGCGATCGCGGCCAGGATCAGCACGATCAGGACGAAGCGCAGGCGCGCGCGGCGCAGGCCGGCGGCGCGTGCGGCGGCCGCCTCGCGCTCCGCCTTGGCGATCGCGAGCTCGGTCTGGAGCTGGACGGCGAGCTCGAGGTCGGCGGCGTCGGGATCGATCGAGGTGCTCACGCGCTCAGGGTAGCGGTCCCGCACACAACCGCACCGGGGCAGGAAAACCTGGGCTAGCATCAAAGTGTCGGTTCCGATGCCCCTGCTTCGCCGTGCCATTGCCCTGCTCGTCCTGATCGCCGCGCTGCTCGTGGGCGCGGTCGGCGCGTCCGCGCAGGAGCCCGTGCCGACCACCACCGAGCCGGCGCCGGCCCCCGCGCCGCCACCGGTCCCGGTGGCCCCGCCGAACTCGTTCGTCGCGGGCGTGGACATCTCGGGTCTCGACCAGACGGCCGCGGTCGCCAAGGTCGACGCCGCCTTCGCCGAGAAGATCGTGATCCGCGTGGAGGAGCGCGTCTTCAAGGTGACGAGCGAGCAGCTCGGGGCGACGTACGCCACGGGGGCGGCGGTGACGGAGGCGATGGCGCGCCCGAACGGCGGCAACACCCTCGTCACCGTCAAGTACCGCGCCTCGCTCGTGACCGCCGTAGCCGAGCGGATCCAGCGGATGGCGGACGACAAGGGCCGCGAGGCCCAGTGGATCATCAAGCCGAAGCCCGTGATCACCCGGCCGAAGCCGGGGATGACCGTGTCGAAGGCGCGCATCGAGAAGCAGATCGTGCGGGCCCTCGCCCAGCCCCTCGTGCGTCCCGAGCAGGCGACGCTGCCGCTGGTCGAGGTCGACACGGACGCCACGCTGGCCAAGCTCGGCTACGTGGTGACGATCTCCAAGGGCGAGCGGATGCTGCGCCTGTGGGCCCCCGTCAAGGGCAAGGCGCGCGTCGTGCGCCAGTACCGCATCGCCGTGGGCGCGCCGGCGTTCCCGACGCCGACGGGCACCTTCGAGATCGTGACGATGCAGAAGAATCCGTGGTGGTACCCGCCGGCCTCCGACTGGGCCAAGGACGAGGAGCCGGTGCCGCCCGGTCCCGGCAACCCGCTCGGCACGCGCTGGATGGGCCTCGACCGGGACGACATCGGCATCCACGGCACGCCCGACTCGGGCTCGATCGGCGGCTACGCCTCGCACGGCTGCATCCGCATGCTGATCCACCAGGCGGAGGCCCTCTTCGAGAAGGTCGACGTCGGCACGCCGGTCCGGATCTACTAGCCCCGCGTAGACTGCGGGACGGTGAAGCGCGTCATCGTCATCGCCGTGGCGGTCGTCCTCCTGGCGCTCGGCGCGATCCTCGTGCGGGCCGTGGTCGGCTCGTCGGGTGCGCGCGGGTTCCCCGCGCAGGCGGCGGCCGGTGAGCTGCCCGCGGCGCCCGCGTTCGAACTCGAGACCCTGGGCGGCAAGGGCAGGGTGACCAGCGAGGACCTCAGGGGCTCCGTCACCGTGGTCAACTTCTGGGCCTCGTGGTGCGACCCGTGCAAGGACGAGGCGCCGCTGATCGAGGACCTCTGGCGCACCGAGGGCGAGCCGAACGGCGTGGTCTTCCTCGGCATCGACACGCAGGACCTGCGCGAGGACGCCCGCGAGTTCGCGGAGACCTACGGGCTGACCTACCCGCTGGTCTACGACGAGGGCGGCGCCGTGGCGCGCCAGTGGGGGGTGGGGGCGTTCCCCGAGACGTTCGTGCTCGACCGCGAGGGTCGGGCGGTCGCGTGGTTCCCGGGCGTGGTCACCGCGGAGGGGCTGCGCGAGGCGATCGCCAAGGCGGAGGCGCGGGGATGATCCGGCGCCTCGCCCTCGTCGCCCTGCTCCTCGCCCTCGTCGCGCCCACCGGCGCGCTTGCCGCCGAGCCGCAGTTCCGCATGTCGGACATCGAGTCGGAGCTGATGTGCCCGACCTGCCAGAGCCGCCTCGACATGTCGTACAGCCCGGCCGCGGACCGGATCCGGGCCTTCATCGAGGAGAAGCGCCAGCTCGGCTGGACTGAGCAGGAGGTCAAGGACGCGCTCGTGGCCGACTTCGGGCCGGCCGTCCTCGCCGCGCCGCCGGCGGAGGGCTTCGGCCTCGTCGCCTGGATCGTCCCGTTGCTCGCCGTTGGCGGTGCGCTCGCGATCCTCGTCGGTGCCGTAGTCCTGTGGCGGCGGCACCCGCCGCCGCCCAGAGCGGCCGTCGCCGGTGCCCCGGGCGGGTCCGTCGGAGATCCGGCGATCGAGGCCCGCATCGACGCCGAGCTCGCCGCGCTGGACGACGCGGAGCGCTGACCGTCCCGGTATGCTGCAGGGCGTTTGACCACCCGGAGGATCCTGCCTTGACGTACATCATCTCCGAGCCCTGCATCGACACGAAGGACCGCTCCTGTGTCGACGTCTGCCCGGTCGACTGCATCCACGAGACGGACCGCATGCTCGTCATCGATCCCGAGGAGTGCATCGACTGCGGCGCCTGCGAGCCGGAGTGCCCCGTCGAGGCGATCTTCCCGGAGGACGCCGTCCCCGTGAAGTGGGAGGCGTTCACCAAGATCAACTACGCCTACGGCGAGGGGACGGACGCGGTCAACAGGCTCGTGGCCGAGCGCGTCGAGGCCTCGCCGCCCGAGCACCTCTCGTAAGGCGCGGCCCACGGGGCGCGACGGAACGCCGTGGCCCTCGAGCTGATCATCGGACCGGCCCACGCGGGCAAGGTCGCCGAGCTGCACGCCCGCTACCTTTCCGATCTGCGGGCGGGGACTCCGGCCGTCCTCGTCGTGCCCGACCAGGCGGCGAAGGCGCGCACGCAGGCCGAGCTCCTCGCGCGCGCGCCGGCCCTGGTCGGCGCCGACGTCGCCACGTTCGACGACCTCTTCGAGCGGATCCTCCGGGACCTCGGGGACGCCCGTCCCGTCCTGCGCGGCACCGCCCGCCGGCTGCTGCTGCGCCGCGCGCTGCCCACGGCCTCGGAGGCCCTCGCCACGCGCCTCGGGCGGCTCGGGTCCGCCCTGATCGGGCCGGACGAGGCCCGGGCGCTCGGCGACCCGCGGCTCGCCGACGCGTACGCCGCCTGGTGGGAGGCGCTCGACGCGCAGCCCGCCCTCGACCGCGGGCGCATGCGCCTCGAGGCCGTGCGGGCGCTGCGCCACGATGTCGAGCAGGGCCTCCTGGGCCGCGCTCAGATCCTCGAAGCCCTCGGCGAACAGGCGCATGCCAGCCGGCCAGGCGGCGAC
>JBEGMS010000189.1:0-3654 GCA_041182985.1 Actinomycetota bacterium | reverse complement strand
CACCGGCGGTGCGCTGCTCCTCTCCTTCCCGTTCGCGCTCCTGTCGGCCATCTTCATCGCCGAGCTCGCGCCGAAGCGCCTCGCCGCCTTCCTCGACCCGATCGTCTCGATCCTCGCGGCGACCCCATCGGTCATCTACGGCCTGTTCGCGATCCTCGTGCTCGCACCGCTGATCGAGCAGAACCTGATCCCGCAGGACAAGGCCGAGGAGATCTCGCCGGTCGTGACCCTGACGGGGGCGAACGTGCTGCTCGGCATTCTCGTCCTGACGCTGATGATCGCGCCGCTGATGATCGCCATCTTCGCCGACGCCCTGCGCGCTGTCCCCGTCAAGTGGAAGGAGGGCGCGATCGCCCTCGGCTGCGACGAGTGGCGGATGACCCGCCGCGTCTCGATCCGCGCGATCCGCCCGGCGCTCGTCGCCGGCACCACGCTCGCGATGGGGCGGGCGGTCGGCGAGGCGATCGCGCTGTCCATGGCGACCGGCTCCATCGCCTTCATCCCGAACCCCCTCGACGGGTACTTCTTCTTCCTCGAGCCGGTGCGGACCTTGGCCTCCTCGATCGTCGACTACTCCGAGGGCTTCGAGTCGCCCGAGCTCAAGGCCAACCTGTTCGCGTTCGGCGTGATCCTCCTGATCACCACCGCGGCGCTGACCATCGGCGCCAAGATCGCCTCGCGGGCCGCCGAGAAGAAGCTGGGCGGCAGCTGACATGCCGACCCGCATCAGCGACCGTCTCGGGATCGGCATCGCCTACGGCGCCGGCGGCATCCTGATGGCCGCCGTCGCCGTCCTGATGCTGTGGCTCGTCGTCCAGGGCGTCGGCACGATCTCCTGGGACTTCCTGACGGGCGAGCCGGCCGCGGGCTCCCTCGAGCAGGGCGTGTCGGGCGGGATCCTGCCGGCGATCGTCGGCACCCTGATCGTGGTCGCGTTCGGGATGCTGGTCGCGATCCCGATGGGCCTCGGCGTCGCGATCTTCCTGACCGAGTACCGCCAGCCCGCCTGGCTCGCCAAGGGCACGGACACGGCGATCGACCTGATCTTCGGCGTCCCGAGCGTCGTCTTCGCATTGTTCGGCCTCGCGATCTTCTCGCAGGGCTGGCTCGCCTGGCTGTCCAACCCGGTCGGCGGCACCGGCATGGCGACCGCGCAGTCCTTTTTCTGCTCGTCGTTGATGATGGCCCTTATCGGCCTGCCGCCCGTCGTCCGCTCGAGCCAGGCCGCGATCCTCGGCGTGCCGAATCAGCAGCGCGAGGCCGCCTACGCGCTCGGCAAGGGCCGGCTGACCACGATCCGGCGGATCGTCGTGCCCGGCGCCCGCCCGGGCGTCGCGACGGGGATCATGCTCGGCATCGGGCGCATCGCCGGCGACACGGCGATCGTCTGGATCCTGCTCGGCGGCGCGGTGCTGCAGGCGCCGCCGGACGGCTGGTACCTGCCCTGGAACCTGCTCGACTTCCTGCGCAGCGAGGGGTCGACCCTGACCACCTACATCTACTTCTCCTCCCCGGCCGGCGAGGGCAACTCGCCCGGTCCGGCGTACGGCGCGGCCCTCGTCCTGATGGTCGTGATCCTCATCGTCAACATCGCGCTGATCCGCTCGAGTCGGCGCAAGATCGGAAAGCGGTGACCTCGATGGACCCCCTGGACGACCAGCAGCGTCTCGACGACAGGGCCAAGCGCCAGGAGTGGCGCCACGCCCTCGACCCCAGCGCGGACCTGCGTCCCGCCGGCGACCCGACCGACCCGACCGCCTCCGCGGCACCCGCGCCGACGGCGTCCACGCCCGCTCCGGGCGCTCTCGCGGCGGCCGAGCTGGCCCCGTTCGGCGAGGCCGCGGCCGTGCCGGCCGTGCAGGCCCCTGCCCCGGCGGCTGCGCCGACCCGGATCGAGCGGACCACCCCGCTCTCCCACCCGCCGCACGTCGCCGACCCCTCGGACCTCGTGCTCGCCGCGCGCGGCCTGCGGGTCGCGTTCTCCGGCAATGAGATCCTGCACGGCATCGATCTCGACGCCCCGCGCGGCGGCGTCCTCGCGCTCGTGGGACCGTCGGGCTGCGGGAAGACGACGCTCCTGCGCTCGATCAACCGGCTCACGGAGCTCGCACCGACGGCCGCCATCGGCGGCCAGATCCTGCTCGACGGCCAGGACGTCTACGCCGGCGGGACCGACCTCAACCTGCTCCGCCGGCGGGTCGGGATGGTGTTCCAGCAGCCGAACCCGTTCCCGATGACGATCTTCGACAACGTCGCCTTCGCGATCCGCGAGCAGGCCAAGCGGCGGCCCTCCCGCGGCGAGCTGATGCCGCAGGTCGCGGACGTGCTGCAGCGCGCCGGCCTCTGGGACGAGGTCAAGGACAACCTCGATCGCAACGCGCTGTCCCTGTCCGGTGGCCAGCAGCAGCGCCTCTGCATCGCCCGTACGCTCGCGGCCAACCCCGAGGTGATCCTGATGGACGAGCCCTGCTCGGCGCTGGATCCGCGCTCGACGGCGCGCATCGAGGAGCTGATCGTGCAGCTCGCGGGATCGCTGAGCGTGGTGATCGTCACCCACAACCTCGCCCAGGCCAAGCGGATCGCCGACTACGCCGCGTACCTCCTGAACGGGGATCTCATCGAGCAGGGCCTCGCGAAGAAGGTGTTCGAGGACCCCGACAACCAGTCGACGCGCGACTTCGTCGCGGGCATGTTCGGCTAGGGACACCCCTCCGATGCGCCGCCGGCTCGCCCTCGCCCTCACCCTGCCCCTCGCGCTCCTCGCCGCGGGCTGCGAGAGCTCGTTCGACAAGGCGGCGAAGATCCGGGCGTCCCAGGGCGAGATCGCCCAGGCGGAATCGGTCGACGTCACCCAGCTGACCGGCGTGACGGCCGAGACGGTCGCGGTGATCCCGTCGGCCGACGGGCTGATGGCGGCGGTCGTGATCCGCGTCACCGCCGAGGGGACGGATGGCGCCCTCCTCTGGTCGCCGATCGAGGTGCGCCTCCTGGGCGCCGACGGCAGCGAGGTCGGCACCAACAACACCCCGGGGGCCGACCCGACGCTGGTGCATCTGCCGTCGCTCCTCGACGGCGGCGAGACCCTCTACGTGAACGACCAGATCGCGATCACGGGCGAGCCCGTCGGGGCCGAGGTGGTGATCGGCGGAACGCCGGTCGCCGCCCCGGTGGCCGCGGGCCTCGAGATCGCGAACGCCACGATCACGGAGGATCCCTCGTTCGGGACGACGTGGACGGCGACGGTGACCAACCAGACGCCCGTCCGCCAGGAGCAGATCATCGTGCAGGCGCTCCTGCGCGACGGCGAGCAGGTCATCGGCGCCGGCCTCGCCATCGTCGAGGGCCTCGATCCCGGCGCCTCCGCCGAGGTCACGGGCTTCTTCACGGGCGGCCAGACGGGCGAGCTCGAGGTCTTCGCGCCGGTGTCGAACGCCGACGACGGGCAGGGCGCACCGCCGCGGGAGCCCGCGGGCGGCGCCGACGCGGCCACCACCTGACCCGCCGCAGCCCGGTGATAGCCTGAGCCCGTGCGGCTCCGAGCGCTCATCCCCCTGGCGCTCGTCTGCGCCCTCGTCCTCGCCGCGGCCCCCGCGCAGGGCGCCACGCTGGCCCAGAACCTGACCCGCGTGGGCGTCGCCCCGGCCGACCGGTCCG
>JBEGMS010000188.1:0-3162 GCA_041182985.1 Actinomycetota bacterium | reverse complement strand
CCGCGGGGCCGCCGCGGGCCTGCTCGACCGCCACCCGGCGCCGTAGCCGCGTACGCTTGCGCACGTGCAGCCGCTCGACGCGCGCATCCCCGGGCCCGCCCTGATGGGCATCGTCAACGTCACGCCGGACTCCTTCTCGGACGGCGGGCTCCACCTCGACCCCGAGGTCGCGATCGTCGACGTCGGCGGCGAGTCGACGCGGCCCGGCTCGGAGGGCGTCGACGCGGACGAGGAGCTGCGCCGCGTCGTCGACGTGGTGCGCGGGATCCGCGCGGCGAGCGACGTGCCGATCTCGATCGACACCTCCAAGGCGGCCGTGGCGGAGGCCGCGCTCGCGGCCGGCGCCACGATGGTCAACGACGTCACGGCGGGGCGCGCCGACCCGCGCCTCCTCGACGTCGCCCGCGACGCCGACGCCGACCTCTGCCTGATGCACATGCTGGGCGAGCCGCGCACGATGCAGGACGACCCGCGCTACGACGACGTGGTGGCGGAGGTGGGCGCGTTCCTGCGCGAGCGGGTCGAGGCGGCCGTGGCTCGGGGCGTCGATCCGGCCCGGATCTGCGTCGACCCGGGGATCGGGTTCGGCAAGACGGTCGACCACAACCTCGCGCTGATCGCCGCGGGCGACGCGCTCGCCCGCGCGGCGGGCTGCCCGCTGGTCGTCGGGCTGTCGCGCAAGCGCTTCCTCGGCACCCTGATCGGCGATCCCGAGCGCGACCGCACGACGGCCTCGGTCGTCGCGGGGATCGCGGCGCTCGGGCGCGGCGCCTGGATGCTGCGCGTCCACGACGTCGCGCCGCACCGGGACGCCCTGCGCGTGCTGCAGGCCGTCGCCGGCTCGGGCACGATGCCCGCATGAGCCGCCGGCTCGCCATCCGGATCGAGGGCATCGAGGTGTTCGCGCACCACGGCGTCCTGCCCGAGGAGCGGGAGCAGGGGCAGGCGTTCCGGGTCGACGTGGAGCTCGCGCCCGTCTCCGACCGCGCCTGCGACACCGACGACCTCGGAGACGCCGTCGACTACGGCGCGGTCGCCGACCGCGTCGCCGCGATCGCGGGCGGCGACCCCGTCGACCTGCTCGAGCACCTCGCCGACCTGATCGCCCGCGACCTCCTCGCGGCCTTCCCCGTGGAGCGGGTGCGGGTCGCGGTGCACAAGCCCCAGGCGCCGCTGGCCGTGCCGTTCGGCGACGTCGTCGTCACGGTCGAGCGCGACGCGTGATCGGCGTCCCCTGCGCGATCGGGCTCGGCGGCAACGTCGGCGACGTCGCGGCGGCCTTCCGCCGGGCCCTGACGGGCCTCGACGGCGCCGACGGCGTCCGCGTGATGGCCGTGTCGTCCCTCTACCGCACCGACCCCGTCGGCGGGCCCGAGCAGGACGACTACCTCAACGCCGCGGCGCTCCTCGCGTCGGGCCTCGACCCGCTCGAGCTGCTCGCGCTCCTGCAGGCGCTCGAGCGCGACGCCGGCCGCGAGCGGGCGGAGCGGTGGGGGCCGCGCACCCTCGACCTGGACCTGCTCTGGTGGGACGACCGGCGGATCGCGGCGCCCGGGCTCGAGGTGCCGCACCCGCGCCTGCACGAGCGGCGCTTCGCGCTCGAGCCGCTGGTCGAGGTCGCGCCGCGCGCCAAGGCCCCCGACGGGACCGCCTACGCGGAGCTCCTGCGCGACCTGCCGGCGGACGGGGTGGCGCGGCTCGGACCGCCGTCCCTCGTCTACGATCCGGCCTGACCGCCGCCAAGGGGGACCGCCGGATGTCGCATCTTGAGGATCTCGAGGAGTACGACGCCGAGCTCGAGCTGACGCTCAAGCGCGAGTACGCCACCGTCTTCGGGCTGTTCCGCTACTGCGTGCTCACGCAGGAGGCGACGTACCTCTGCAACAAGCTCGAGATGGCGATCGAGCACCAGCCCTCGTACCCGCTCTTCCACCTCCGCATGGAGGACGTCTGGGTCTGGGACAAGAACCGCCCGAGCCGGATCATCCCGCGCGCCGAGGTGCACACCACCCAGGACGTGACGGTCGAGGAGCTGAAGCCGGAGGACGACGTCCTGACGTCCCTGCCGCCGGACTTCACCGCGCCCTCCGAGGACTAGCGCCGTGCTCCTGGCCGTCGACGTCGGCAACACGTCGAGCGTGATCGGCCTGTTCGACGGCGAGGAGCTCGCCGCCGAGTGGCGGATCGCCACCCGCTACCGCACGACCGACGAGCTCGAGGTGGTGCTGCGCGGCCTGCTCGCGGCCCGCCAGATCAAGCCGGACGCGATCTCGAGCGGCTGCCTGTCGACGACCGTGCCGCCGGTGCAGGGCGCCTGGGAGGAGGTGCTCCAGCGCGTCGCGGGCACCGTGCCCGTGGTGATCGAGCCGGGCGTGAGGACGGGGGTCGCCGTGCGCGTCCAGAACCCGCGCGAGGTCGGGCCCGACCGGATCGCCAACGCGGCGGCCGCGGCGGCGCTCCACGGCGCGCCGGCGATCGTGGTCGACTTCGGCACGGCCACCAACTTCGACGTGGTGGCCGAGGACGGCGCCTTCGTCGGCGGGGCGATCGCCCCGGGCCTCGAGGTCTCGATGGAGGCGCTCTTCGCCCGCGCGGCCCGGCTCGGCAAGGTCGAGCTCGTCGCGCCGCCGAGCGCCATCGGCACCGCCACCGTCGACTCGCTGCAGTCGGGCGCGGTGTACGGCTTCGCCGGCCTCGTGGACGGGATCGTCGGGCGGCTGCGCGCCGAGCTCGGCGCGCCGGACTGCCCCGTGGTCGCCACGGGCGGGCTCTCCGTCCTGCTGGCCGAGCACTGCGCGACGGTCACCGCCGTGGACCCGCAGCTGACGCTCGTCGGCCTGCGCCTGATCCACGAGCGGGCGAGCGCGGCATGAGCCGTCCCTGGGACGGGCGCACCTACGACCGGGTCGGCACGCCGCAGGCGGAGTGGGGGCGGGCCGTGCTCGCGCGCCTCGACCTCGCGGGCGACGAGACCGTGCTCGACGCGGGCTGCGGATCGGGCCGCGTCACGGAGATGCTGCTCGAGCGGCTGCCCCGGGGCCGCGTGATCGCCGTCGACGGCTCCGCCTCGATGCTCGAGGCCGCGCGCGAGCGGCTCGCCGGGCGGCCCGTCGAGTTCGTCGAGGCCGACCTGCTCGAGCTCGACCTCGGCGGGCGCACGGT
>JBEGMS010000187.1:0-4876 GCA_041182985.1 Actinomycetota bacterium | reverse complement strand
CACGACATCGGCAAGGCCGTCACGCACGAGGTCGAGGGCCCGCACGCGATGATCTCGGGGCAGTTCTGCCGCAAGCACGGCGAGAGCGAGGCGGTCTGCCACGCGGTCGAGGCGCACCACTACGACGTCGACCCGGACAGCGTGGAGGCCGTCCTGGTGATCGCCGCCGACGCCATCTCGGCGGCGCGCCCCGGCGCCCGCGGGGAGAGCCTCGAGCAGTACATCAAGCGCCTCGAGGCGCTCGAGGAGATCGCCATGCGCCGCGACGGCGTCGAGCGCTGCTTCGCGATGCAGGCCGGCCGGGACGTGCGCGTGATGGTCAAGCCCGGAGAGGTCGACGACGACATGGCGGCGCTGCTGGCCCGCGAGATCGCCCAGGAGATCGAGGACAGCCTCGAGTACCCGGGGCAGATCAAGGTGACGGTGATCCGCGAGTCCCGCACGAGCGAGCTCGCCCGCTAGGACCGCCGTGCGCCGCTACCACGTCACGACGTTCGGCTGCCAGATGAACGTGCACGACTCCGAGCGCATCAAGGGCATGCTCGAGGGGGCCGGACTGGGGGAGGCGCCCGACCGCGACGAGGCCGACGTGCTGGTCTTCAACACCTGCACGATCCGCGAGAAGGCCGACGACCGCCTCGTCCAGCACCTCCACGACGCACGCGGCCGCAAGGAGCGCGATCCCGACCTGCAGGTCGTCGTGGCGGGCTGCTGGGCGGAGTCCCAGCGCGAGGCGATCTTCCGGGAGTTCCCGTGGGTCGACGCGGCCGTCGGGCCGGGCCGGATCGGCTCGCTCGCCGACGCGATGCAGGCCGAGGGGGACGAGCGCGGCGCGTTCGGAAGCTTCGACGACTTCGCGGCGGACCTGCCGCGCCGGCGCGAGCGCGACTTCCAGGCGTGGCTGCAGCTGTCGATGGGCTGCAACTCCGTCTGCAGCTACTGCATCGTCCCGAGCGTGCGCGGCAGGGAGCGATCCCGCGACCCGCGCGAGGTGCTGGCCGAGGCGCGGCAGCTCGCGGCGGAGGGCGTGGTGGAGGTGATGCTGCTGGGCCAGAACGTCAACTCCTACGGCCGCGATCTGCCGCCGGAGGAGCGCTGCACGTTCGCGGAGATGCTGCGCGCCGTCGACGCGATCGACGGGATCAGCCGGATCCGCTTCATGAGCCCGCACCCGAAGGACATGCGCGGGGACGTGATCAGCGCGATGGCCGAGTCCGACGCCGTCTGCGCCCAGCTGCACCTGCCGCTGCAGTCGGGGTCGACACGGATCCTCAAGCGCATGCGCCGCACCTACGACCAGGGCCGCTACCTCGACCTCGTCGGTCGGCTGCGGACGGCCATGCCGGACATCGCGCTGACCACCGACGTCATCGTGGGCTTCCCCGGGGAGACCGAGGCGGACTTCCAGGACACGCTCGACGTCTACGAGCAGGTGGGCTTCGACCACGCCTTCACCTTCATCTACTCGCCGCGCCGCGGCACCGAGGCAGCGGGCTTCGAGGATCAGGTCCCCGACGAGGTCAAGCACGAGCGGCTCGAGCGGCTCGTCGACGTTGTCCAGCGCCATGCCGCGGCGCGCAACGCCGCCCTGGTGGGCACCACGCAGGAGGTGCTCTCGGAGGGCCCCAGCCGCACCGATCCGGGCGTGTTCCGCGGCAAGACCCGCGGCAACAAGACCGCGCTCTTCACGCCCGCCGCTCCCGCCGGCGCCGTCGTGTCGATGGTCGTGGAGGAGAGCACCTCGCAGACCCTGCGCGGTCGCATCCTCAGCCCCGTCCCGGCCTGAGCGCCGTGCGTCCCGTCGTCGCCATCTTCGGGCCCACCGCGTCCGGCAAGACGGCGGTCGCGGTCGAGCTCGCGCTGCTCCTCGGCGACGCGGAGATCGTCTCCGCGGACTCGATGCAGATCTACCGGGGGCTCGAGCGGATCACCAACCAGCCGACCGAGGAGGAGCGGCGGGGGGTCCCGCACCACCTGGTGGGATGCGCGGATCCCGCGGAGCCGTACGACGTCGTGCGCTACGCGGAGGCCGCACACGCGACGATCGACGCGATCCTCGTCCGCGGGGCGACGCCCATCGTCGCGGGAGGCTCGGGGCTCTACCTGCGTGCCGCGCTCGCGGACGTCGCGTTCCCGCCGCCCGGAGAGGGTGAGGCGCGTGCGCGGCTGCGCGCCGAGGTCGAGGCCGCGGGGCCCGATGCGGCGCATGCGCGGCTGGCCGCGGTGGACCCGGACGCTGCCGCGCGCATCGCGCCCGCCGACACGCGCCGGATCGTTCGCGCGCTCGAGCTCTCCGAGCACGGCGCATCACTCGCCCCGACCGCGGAGGACGCGCTGTGGTCGGGGGAGACCCGCCACCCGACGCGCCTCTTCGGGCTCGTGGTGGAGCGATCCGTCCTGCGCGCCCGCATCGACGAGCGCACCCCGCGGCTCCTCGAGGCCGGCATCGAGCAGGTAGGGGAGCTCCTCGCCGCCCCCGAGGGCCTATCGACGACCGCGGTCCGCGCGCACGGCGTCGACGACATCCGCGACCACCTTGACGGCCACATCGACCGCGCCGAGTGCGAGCGCCGCCTCGCGGCGCGAACCCGCCAGTACGCGAAGCGCCAGGACACGTGGCGCCGACGGCTGCCGCGGCTGGAGGAGGTGCCGGCCGACGGACCGGCGGCGCAGGTCGCCCGCGACATCGCCGCAAGGCTGGTCGGCCAGCCCCGATACGATTAGCGGCATGGAGATGATCGAGACCATCGAGGCCGCCTTCCGCGGTGACATCGAGGCCGCCGCTGCGGCCGACGCCGTGCGCGAGGCCATCGCCCTCCTCGACCGCGGCGAGGCGAGCCTGGCCCAGCCGGACGGCGCCGGCGGCTGGTCGGTCAACGGCTGGGTGCAGCAGGCGATCCTGCTGTTCTTCCGCCAGCAGCAGATGGAGGTCATCGAGCACGGCCCGTTCATGTACCACGACAAGGTGCCGCTCAAGACGGCCGTGGAGGGCGTTCGCATCGTGCCGCCCGCCACCGTGCGCTACGGCGCGTACGTCGAGCCCGGTGCGGTGCTGATGCCCTCGTACGTCAACATCGGCTCGCGAGTCGGCTCCGGCACCATGGTCGACACCTGGGCGACGGTCGGATCCGGGGCCTGGATCGGCCGCGATGTGCACCTGTCCGGCGGCGTGGGCATCGGCGGCGTCCTCGAGCCCCCCGGCGCGCGCCCGGTCATCATCGAGGACGGCGCCTTCGTCGGGTCCCGCGCGATCGTCGTGGAGGGCGTGCACGTGGGCGCCGAGGCGGTGCTCGGCGCCGGCGTCGTCCTGACCGCCTCCACGCGGATCATCGACGTCAGCGGCCCGGAGCCGGTCGAGACCACCGGCTACGTGCCCCCGCGCAAGGTCGTGATCCCCGGGACGCGCCCGCGCAGCTTCCCGGCCGGGGAGTACGACGTCCCGTGCGCGCTGATCATCGGCGAGCGCACCGAGTCGACGGACCGGAAGACCTCGCTCAACGACGCACTGCGCGACCTCGACGTCGATGTCTAGGCCCTTCCTCGGCGGTTCGGTCGCCGATATCTGCCATGACCTCGTCTCCACGCAGTCGGCGTATGGAGCCGAGGGCGCGCTGGCCGACCTGATCGAGCGGCGCGTCGCCGAGCTCGCGGTCGAGCACGAGCGGATCGGCGATTCGATCGTCGCGCGCACGGGTGGCGGGGGCCCGCCGATCGCGCTCGTCGGGCACTTCGACACGGTCCCCAACTGGCCGGACGGAGGCGTCGAGCGCACGGCCGACCGCATCGTCGGCCGTGGGGCGGCCGACATGAAGGGCGGCGTGGCCGTGATGCTCGCGCTGCTCGAGCGGCTCGCCGCGACTCCGCGGGATGTCGTGATGGTCTTCTACGACCACGAGGAGGGGCCGCACGCGGACAACGGCATCCACCGCGTCCTGGCCGAATCGCACCTGCTCGACCCGCGCCCGTCGATGGCGATCGTGCTCGAGCCGACGGGCGGGACCGTCCACGCCGGAGCGGTTGGCTCGATCAACGCGCAGATCGCCTACCGCGGGCGTGCAGCGCACGCCGCGCGGCCGTGGGAGGGCGAGAACGCGATCTCCGCCGACCTCGCGGACGCCCTCGGGCGCTTCGCGCGCCGGTCGCCGATCGCGGTCGAGGTCGACGGCCTCACCTACCACGACACCGTCGCCGTGACGATGCTGAACGGCGGCGTCGCCCACAACGTCATCCCGGACCTCGTGGAGCTGTGGATCAACGCCCGCGTGGCCCCCGGTGGGTCGGTCGAGCACGCGCAGGCGGAGGTGGAGGAACTCGCGGGACCGGCAGCCGAGGTCACCTGGAGCGACGTCGCGCCGCCCGCGATGCCGAGCCTGCACGAGCCTCCGGTGCGTGACTTCCTGGAGCGCAGCGGCCTGCCGGTCCTCCCGAAGCAGGCCTGGACGGACGTGGCCACCATGCACGCGTGGGGCGTCCCCGCGTTCAACTACGGCCCCGGCGAGTCATCGCAGGCCCATCAGCCCGGCGAGTGGGTCGCGGTCGAGCGGCTCGAGGAGTGCGAGCGGGTGCTCGCCGCGGAGCTGGACCTGCCATGAGCGTGCCCGTCGAGCGCTGGGAGGCCTGCGGCAACGTCTACCTCCTGGTGGAGCGGGAGGCCCTCGGCCGCCCCCTGACCGCCGATGATGCGATCGCCCTCTGCGACGCAGTCGACGGACTGGGCTCCGACGGCGTCCTCGAGCTCCTGCCCGGGGCCGGGCACGTGGACGTCGCGATGATCATCTGGAATCCCGATGGCTCGACCACCGAGGCCTGCGGCAACGGGACGCGGATGGTGGCGCGCTGGTCCGCTGAGCGGTCGGGCGCCTCGACGGTCGTGGTC
>JBEGMS010000186.1:0-2589 GCA_041182985.1 Actinomycetota bacterium | reverse complement strand
CCCATCACCTGGCGCCACCAGGGCGCGGCGGCGACCGCGCGGGTGGGCGGGAAGCCCTCGGGCAGGAAGCCGACGAAGACGAAGGACCAGCCCCACCGCTCCGCCACCGTGACGTGCCCGGTGGCCTCGACGAAGGCCCGAAAGCGCGCGTTCGAGACGGCGCAGGCGTCCATCCAGAAGGGCCCGAGCGCGACCTCGCGGACGGGCGCCTCGCCGTCCTCGGAACGGATCCGCTCGTCGTCGGCGCCGAGCAGGTACATCCCGCCCGGGATCGGCTTCAGGCGCGCGCCGTCGCGCGTGGCGGGCGGGGAGTCCATGGATCCAGCGTAGCCCGCCGGAAATGCGAACGCCCCCGGATCCGCGGGGGACCCGGGGGCGTCGCGCGGGCCGGCCTAGATCAGGCCCAGCTCCTTGACCGCGTCCTTCTCCTCGCAGAGCTCGGCGACGCTCGCGTCGATGCGCGGCTTCGAGAAGGCGTCGTGCTCGATGCCCTCGACGACCGTCCACGCGCCGTTCGCGCAGGTGCAGGGAAGGCCGCAGATGATGCCCTCGGCGATGCCGTACTGGCCGGAGGTGGGCACGCCCATCGAGACCCAGTCGCCCGCCGGGGTGCCGAGCACCCAGTCGCGCACGTGGTCGATCGCGGCGTTGGCGGCCGAGGCGGCCGACGAGGCGCCGCGCGCCTCGATGATCGCCGCGCCGCGCTTCTGCACGGTCGGGATGAAGGTGTCCGCGACCCAGGCCTCGTCGCCGATCGCGTCCCACGCGCTCTGGCCCTTGACCTTGGCGTGCACGACGTCCGGGTACTGGGTGGCCGAGTGGTTGCCCCAGATGGTCATGTTGGTCACGTCGGCGACGGTGGTGCCCGTCTTCTGCGCGACCTGCGTCGTGGCGCGGTTGTGGTCGAGGCGCATCATCGCCGTGAAGCGCTCGTTCGGCACGTCGGGAGCCGAGTGCATCGCGATCAGGGCGTTGGTGTTGGCCGGGTTGCCGACCACGAGCACCTTGATGTCGTCGGCGGCGTGGTCGTTGATCGCCTTGCCCTGCACCGTGAAGATCGCGCCGTTGGCCTCGAGCAGGTCGCCGCGCTCCATGCCCTTCGTGCGGGGGCGGGCGCCGACCAGGAGGCCGACGTTCGCGCCGTCGAACGCCTCGTTCGGGTCGTCGGTGCAGACGATGTTCGAGAGCAGCGGGAACGCGCAGTCGTCGAGCTCCATGGCCACGCCGTCGAGGGCGCCACGGGCCTGCGGGATCTCGAGCAGGCGCAGCTCGACCGGCGTGTCGGGGCCGAGCATCTGGCCGCTGGCGATGCGGTAGACGAGCGCGTAGCCGATCTGGCCTGCGGCGCCGGTGACGACGACCTTGACGGGACTGGGCATGGATTCCTCCGGGGAACGGGTCGAGTGCGGTAATCGTGCCAACACCATGGGATTCGGGCGGCGGCAGCGCACGGCCTTCGGATGGTGTCGCCGCGCGTCACGTTCGCGCTGGTGCCGGCGCTCCCGGTCGGCGCGCCGTGACGGAGGGGCGCAGGGTCGATGCCGGGCGCTGCGAAGCCGCGCGCGTGCGTCGGAGCGCCGCGCGGCGTTGCGGTGCCAGCGTGACCGCATGCCGGTCGGCGCCCTCGAACTGTATTCGGTTAATCGTACATATGCACGATTTATCGTGCATAATCGCCCCGTGGACCTCTCCGACCCGACCGCCGCCTTCGGGCCCAGCCGCGACCGGGCGATCCTGCGCGCACTCGCCGTCGATCTCCAGCCACGCAGCGGGCGTCGCCTCGCCGCCGACGCCGGCGTCGCCCACTCGACGGCGCTGCGCGTGCTCGACCGGCTCGTACGGGAGGGCGTCGCGATCGAACTCGACGCTGGTCGCGCGCGCCTCTTCCGCCTCAACCCCGACCACGTGCTCGCCCCCTGCGTGATCGCGCTGGCGACCGCCCGCGACCTCCTGATCGAGCGTCTGCGCGCGGAGATCGCGACATGGTCGCTGCCGCCCGCGGCGGCGCTCATGTTCGGGTCGGCGGCGCGCGGCGACGGCGATGCGGAATCCGATGTCGATGTCCTCCTGATCCGGTCCGGGGCCGTCGCGGACCGGGACGAGTGGGGCCGGCAGGTCGACGGCCTGGCCGAGCGGGTGCGGGCCTGGTCGGGCAACCACCTCGGAGTGGTGGAGCTCGAACCGGACTCGGTGCCTGCGGAGGTGGCGCTGATCGCGGCCGTGCGGGCCGAGGGCATCGAGCTCACCGACGGCGCACTCCGCGCTCTGCGCCCGTGACCCCTCGGCGCACCGCCCGCACGGTGCCGTGCGACCGGTCCGCCGCCTCGCGCTTCCTCGCCAAGGCGCGGGGATTTCTCGCGGCCGCCGACGCCGTCGAGCATGAGCCGGACGCGCGCATGGTGCTGCTCGTCATGGCCGGGATCGCCGCGACCGACGCGATCTGCTGCGCATCGCTCGGACGACGGTCCGCGGGTTCGGATCACCGCGATGCCGTCGCCGAGCTCGAGCGGGTTCCGCTCCAGGGCGATCAGCTCGCCCGCGCCCTGCGGACGCTGCTCGGGAGCAAGCACGCCGCCTCGTACACGGAGG
>JBEGMS010000185.1:0-3820 GCA_041182985.1 Actinomycetota bacterium | reverse complement strand
GATCGCTCCGTCCTTGGTCGGCGCGACCGCGAGCGAGTCGAGGTCGGCGAAGCTCGGGCTCGCGACCGGCGCGCCCAGGCCCTTCGACTTCTCCTGCCGGTACGCCATCACCGCGTTCGAGAGCGTGTTCGTCGCGACCACGTCCTGCAGGCCGTCGCCGTCGACGTCCGCGACCACGGTGCGGCGCTTGCGGTTCTGGGGGTCCTCGAAGCTCCACGTCACGAGGCTCGAGTCGCGGGCGCCCGCGCCCTCGATCCGCCCGCGCCCGACGCGGTGGAACGCGACGCGCTTCGTCGGCCGCTCGACGACGCCGATCAGCGCGGCGCGCTCGCCCGGCAGCCTGACCGCCGCCACCTCGCGGACGGGCGGCATCTCGAACCGGACCTGCGGGCCGACGACCAGCCGGTCGCCCTGCCGCTCGGTGAACCATGCGCGCACCGGCGCTGCGTCCTCGGGCACGACGCCGAGCACGTCCTGCGTGCCGTTGCCGTCGAAGTCCTCGATCACGGCCGCGACCAGCCTGGCGCCGCCGGCGCCGAGCTCCACGGGGGCGCCCATCGAGTCGCGGTCGAGGGTCCACGCCGAGATCCTGCCGTCGACGACGCTGACGAGCTCCTTGCGGGCGTCGCCCGTCACGTCGGCGACCGCGAACGCGTCTCGGCTCGCGGCGAGGTTGCGCACCGCCTGCTTGCGCTCCACCTTGAACGACCCCGGCGCGTCCTGCCGCACGAACACCACGCCCGCGGGGCTGTTGCCCGCGTAGACGAGGTCCGTCATCCCGTCGCCGTCCCAGTCCACCGGCACGACCGCCTCGACGCCGCGGTCGGTCGTCACGCTCACGCGACGGTAGCGCCAGTGCTCGGGGAACTCGTTGACGCCGCGCGGCGCGGGCACCTCGTCGGTGGGCTTCGCTCCCTTGCGCTGCAGGTTGACGTCGATGCGGTTCTTGAAGTTGTCGACGACCACGAGGTCCTGCAGCCCGTCTCCGTCCATGTCGGCGACGACGAACGGGCCGGCCTTCGGGTCGACCTTGAGCACCTCGAGCGGGCGGAAGCCGAAGTGGCGCGCGACGTCGTCGGCCCCCGCGGCGGCGGCGAGCGCGAGGGCGAGGGCGGCGGCGATGGGCGCGGTCGTCGCGCCCGGGACGGTTCGGGTGTCTGCGTGCGTCATCGTGGGTCCGTGGGTGCGGCGCGGGGCGACCGGGGCTTCTATGCTATGGGTTCCCCGATCCCGGGTCCGCCGATGAACCACGCCACCGCAGCATCGTTCGCCGCCGCGCTCGCCCTCGCCTCGGCGTCGGCCGACACGGTGCGCCTGCGGGGCGGGGCGTCGATCGAGGGGACGATCCTCAAGCAGACCGACCGTTCGGTGTGGGTCGACATCGGCGCGGACGTCGTGGTCGTGGGCATGGAGCAGGTCGACTCGATCGACCGCAAGGGCTCGGCCGCGCCGCTCGCCGAGGACGCCTCGCGGCTCTTCTCGACGGCCGCGAACCTGCCGACCCTTCCGCCCAAGGAGCTCGCCAAGGGGCTCGGTCCCGCGGTCATCAAGGTCAGCACGCCGGGCGGCCTCGGGTCGGGCGTCATCATCAGTCCCGACGGGCACGCCATCACGAACGCCCACGTCATCCAGGGCGAGCGCGCCCTCCGCGCCACGGTCTGGCTGCGCCAGCCCGACGGTTCGCTCAAGCGAGTCGACATCGACGACGTCGAGATCGAGGCCGTGAGCAATGCGCTCGACCTCGCGCTCATCCGCATCAAGAGCCCGGACGGCAAGCCCTTCCACGTCGCGCCCATCGAGGCCGACGACGACCTCGACGCCGGCCAGCGCGTCTTCGCGATCGGCAACCCGCTCGGGCTCGAGCGCACCCTCACCGAGGGCGTGGTCAGCGTGCCCGCCATGCAGATGGACGGCCGGGCCTACATCCAGACCGACACGCCCATCAACCCGGGCAACTCCGGCGGCCCCCTCTTCAACATGCGCGGCGAGGTGGTCGGCATCACGAACATGAAGATCACGCTCGGGGAGAACGTGGGCTTCGCCATCCCGTCGCGCTACGTGAAGGACTTCGTCCGCCACCGCGAGGCGTACGCCTTCGACAAGAACAACCCGAACTCGGGCCACTTCTACCACCCTGCGCCGCCGCGCTCCGCGCCCGGCGCGCCGCCGGGGCTCTCGGACGGATCGTCCGTGCCGGCGAAGCCGGCGCCCGGCGCCTCCGCGCCCGCCAAGTGAGGAACCGCATGCCGAACCACCGTCCGTTCCGGGCCGTCCTTCCGTGCCTCGCCCTCGCGTGCCCGGCGCTCGCCGCCGACGGCCCGCTTCCCGTGCGCGCCATCGCGCCCGACACCGCGTTCGTCGTGGTGTCGGCCGACGACTTCGCCCGCACCGTCGAGTCGTGGAAGGGGACGCCGCTCAACGCGTTCCTCCAGACCGACGCGATGCGGAAGGTGCTCGGCGACGACGGCGGGGCGCAGGACGCGATGGACAAGCGCCTCGGGGAGCTCGGCGTGCCGGCCGGCTCGTTCTCGTGGCCGAAGGCCTTCGGCGCGGTGCTCTTCACCGTGCACGACGAGGAGCTCGACGCCGAGGAGTCGCACGCGCTGTTCTACGGCGACTGGGGCGCCGGCGCCGACGGCATGGCGCGGATCTTCGAGGCCTTCATCGCCGACGCGACCAAGAAGGACGGGGTCACCGTCGAGAAGGAGACCGTCGCCGGCCGCGAGGTGCAGGTGCTGCGCTTCCCCGAGCCCAAGCGCGACGACGGGCGCGGCGGCGGCATGGACTTCCAGGTGAACCTCGCGCTCGACCGCCCGACCGAGCGGCTCCACTACTGCCGCGACGGCTCGCGCTTCATCGCCTGCACCGACATGGGCGGGCTCGAGGACGCGCTCGAGGCGATCGACGGCAAGCGCGCGTCGAAGCTTCCCGACCAGAAGGACTTCCGCGGCGCGATGGAGCAGCTCGGCGAGACCGACGTGTCGGTCGCGATCCTCACGGGCCCGATGCAGAGGTCGCTGACGGGCGAGGGCGCCGGCATGGCGGCCCTGCTGATGCCCGTGCTGCAGCCGCTCTTCGGCGACGTCCAGGCGTGGACCATCGGGATCGACGTCGACTCGCCGCGCGGGCAGGTCGAGCTGACCTCCGGCATCCTGGTCCCGGGCGAGAAGGCGGGCCTGTGGTCGCTGCTGGGCCCGGCGGCGCCGATCGAGGCGCCGCCGCCGATGATCGGGCCCGACGCCACCGCGCTCGGCCGCATCAACGTCCGCCTCAAGGACCTCATGAACATGGTGAACGGCGTCGTCGCGAACCTGCCCGAGGAGCAGGCCGCCGAGATCGACGCGATGCTCATCAACTTCGGCCCGGTGCTCACCAAGGGGCTCGAGGCGCTCGGCCCGGGCATCTGGACCTGGGAGACCGTCCGCCAGCCGCTGACCCCCGAGAGCCGCGTCACGGGCACGGTGATGACCTGCACCAACCCCAAGGCCGTCGTCCCGATGGTCACGCAGTTCGGCGGCACCATGGGCCTCGAGCCGCGCGACGTCGACGGGAACACGCTGTTCGCGGCCGACTTCGTGCCGTTCTCGGTCGGGGTGTCGAACGGGTGGATGGCCGCGGGCGACTCGAAGCTCGTCGAGCAGTCGATGCGCGCCGTCGGCCAGAAGGACCTCCCGAGCGTCGCCGAGGGCGCGGTCTACCGCGCCGCGGTGCGCGCGGTCGGCGCGGACCCGGTCGTCAGCTGGGGCTTCCTCGACACCGTCGCGCGGTGGAGCTTCGAGCGCAAGATGCTCGAGGAGTTCGGCGCGGACGACTCGCGGCT
>JBEGMS010000184.1:0-7128 GCA_041182985.1 Actinomycetota bacterium | reverse complement strand
GTTCCTGTTCCTCGTGCTGCGCGACGCCGTGGCGCGCTTCCAGCGCCACCGCTGCACGACCGCCGCGGCGGCGATCGCCTTCCACGTCCTGTTCTCGCTGTTCCCGCTGGTCCTGATCGTCGCCGCCGTGGTCGGCAGCGACATCCGCGACGAGTCGGTCCGCAGCCAGATCGCCGACGGGCTGATGGCGGCGCTGCCGCTCGACGAGACGGCCAAGGCCCAGATCGACCGCCTCCTCGACCAGGCCACGCGCAACCTGGCGGCGATCGGCCTGATCGGCATCGTCGCCCTGATCTGGTCGGCGAGCGGCATGCTCGGGAGCGTCCGCGGGGCGATGGAGCTCGCGTGGGAGGGGCGGCTCGGGACGCGCCCGTTCGTGCGCGGCAAGCTCGTCGATGCGGTCTTCCTGACGATCATCGTGGCCGTGATCCTGTCGTCGTTCCTCGCCGGCATCCTCGTCAGCGTGCTGCCGCGGATCTCCGCGGACGTGTTCGCGGACACCCCCTTCGAGGCGTACACGGACGTGATCCGCTCGTCGGTCGCCCCGATCGTGTCGACGACGGCGACCTGGGTGATCCTCGTGATGGCGTACAAGTTCCTGCCGACGCCGCGGCCGGCGCTGCGCTACGCGATCCTCGGCGCCCTCCCGTCCGCGCTGCTCTTCGAGGGCGCCCGGATCCTGTTCGCGGTCTACGTGACGGACATCGCGACCTACGACATCGTCTACGGGTCGATCGGGTCGATCATCGCGTTCCTCGCCTTCGTCTACGTGGCCTCGATCATCACGCTGTTCGGCGCCGAGCTCGGCGCGTCGATCCGACGGGTCCACGCGACGTGGCGGATCCTCGCCACCCGCTCCGGACCGCCCGGCGCGGGATGACGAGTACCCTTACGGGGTGGACCAGGAGCTGATCCGGAACTTCTCGATCGTGGCGCACATCGACCACGGCAAGTCCACGCTCGCGGACCGCATCCTCGAGGTGACGGGCGCGGTGCAGGAGCGCGACATGCAGGACCAGCTGCTCGACTCGATGGACATCGAGCGCGAGCGCGGCATCACGATCAAGGCGCAGGCCGTGCGCGTGCCCTGGGAGCACGACGGGCGCACGTACCAGCTCAACCTGATCGACACCCCGGGGCACGTCGACTTCACCTACGAGGTGTCGCGCTCCCTCGCCGCCTGCGAGGGCGCCCTGCTCGTGGTCGACGCCTCGCAGGGCATCGAGGCGCAGACCGTCGCCAACGCGCACCTCGCCATCGACAACGGTCTCGAGATCGTCCCCGTGGTCAACAAGGTCGACCTGCCGGCGGCCTACCCGGACGAGGTCGCCAAGGAGACCGCCGACTTTCTCGGCGACGACGCCGCCCAGGTGGTGCGCATCTCCGCCAAGAGCGGCCTCAACGTCGCCGACGTCCTCGACGCGATCGTGGAGCGCGTGCCGCCGCCCGGAGGCGATCCCGCCGCGCCGGCTCGCGCGCTCGTCTTCGACTCGGTGTACGACCAGTACCGCGGCGTCGTCGCCTACGTGCGGGTCGTCGACGGCGCGCTCACGTCCGGCATGACGATCCGCTCGATGGCCACGGGCCAGACGCAGTCGATCGAGGAGGTGGGGGTGATGGCGCCGCAGATGACGCCCACCGGCCGCCTCGAGGCCGGCGAGGTCGGCTACGTGATCACCGGCATCAAGGACGTCGCCGAGGTCAAGGTCGGCGACACCTTCACGGACGCCGCCCGACCCGCGAGCGAGGCGCTGGCGGGCTACGTCGACGTCAAGCCGATGGTCTTCGCCGGCCTCTTCCCGTCCGACGGCGAGCAGTACGAGGATCTCCGCGACGCGCTCGCGAAGCTGCGGCTCAACGACGCCTCGCTGGTCTACGAGCCCGAATCCTCGCAGGCGCTCGGCTTCGGCTTCCGCTGCGGCTTCCTCGGACTCCTGCACATGGACGTCGTGCGCGAGCGCCTCGAGCGCGAGTGGGATCTCGACCTGATCGCCACGACGCCCAACGTGCTCTACGACGTCCTCACCACGGGCGGCGAGGCCGTCGAGGTCCGCAACCCGTCCGACATGCCGCCCGCGAACTCGATCGAGCACGTCGAGGAGCCGTACGTGCGCGCCACGGTGATCGTGCCGAAGGAATTCGTGGGCACGATCATGGAGCTCTGCCAGGACCGCCGCGGCGACTTCGAGAAGATGGACTACCTGTCGCCGACCCGCGTGCAGCTCTCCTACGCGCTGCCCCTCGCGGAGATCGTGCTCGACTTCTACGACCAGCTCAAGAGCCGCACGAAGGGCTACGCCTCGTTCGACTACGAGATGATCGGCTACCGCGGCTCGAACCTCGCCAAGGTCGACATCCTGCTGAACGGCGAACCCGTCGACGCGCTCAGCATCATCGTCCACCGCGACAAGGCCTACGAGGCGGGCCGCGCCCTCGTCGAGCGCCTGCGCACCCTGATCCCGCGCCAGTTCTTCGACGTGCCCGTGCAGGCCGCGATCGGCAGCCGCGTGATCGCCCGCGAGACGATCAAGGCGAAGCGCAAGGACGTGCTCTCGAAGTGCTACGGCGGCGACATCACGCGCAAGCGCAAGCTGCTCGAGAAGCAGAAGAAGGGCAAGAAGAACCGCATGAAGTACGTCGGCGCGATCGAGGTGCCCCAGGAGGCCTTCCTGAGCGTGCTCTCGCTCGACGGCAGGGACTAGGGGTTCCACCCAGCGGCACGGTATCGGCCGCCGATTCCACCGCGTGGGACGCGCCGGCACGCCGGCTTGGGTGACGCTCCGACCATGGGATACGGTCGCGCCATGACCGCCACCCGCCTCGTCGGCCTCGGGTCCATGGGATCCGGCATGGCCCGCAACCTGCTCCAGCACGGCTTCGACCTCGTCGTCGACGACCTCGACCCGTCCCGTGTCGCCGCGCTCGTCGCGGAGGGCGCCCGGGCCGCGCAGCCCGGCGCCGTGGAGGAGGCGGTCGTGATCCTGTCCGTCCCGGCGCCCCAGCACGTGGAGGCGATCTGCCTCGATGCCGACGGGCTGCTCGGCAGGATGCGCCCCGGCGCGGTCCTCGTGAACGCCTCGACCGTCGACCTCGAGACGGCCCGGCGGCTCGACGCGGCCTGCGCCGAGCACGGCGTCCTGCACGTCGACGGGCCCGTGACCGGCGCCGCCGACGGCGCGGCCGCCGGCACGCTGACCTTCATGTGCGGGGCCAGCGACGACGCGCTGCGCGCGGCGCGCCCGCAGCTCGAGGCGATGGGGAGCGAGATCTCCCACCTCGGGCCGCCGCCCGCCGGGACGGCCTCCAAGCTCCTGACCAACATGCTGTGGTTCATCCACGTCGCGGCGCTGTCGGACTCCCTCAGCCTCGCGACCCGCTGCGGCGTCGACATCGACCGCTACGCCGAGCTGGTGCGCGGCATCGACTGCGCCGCCAGCTCGTGGGTGGCGCGCCACGACCTGCCGAACATCCTGGCCGACGACGACGACCCGTCCTTCACGCTGGCCCTGTGCGTGAAGGATCTGCGCCTGATCGGCGAGCTCGAGGCGGAGGTCGGGTACGCGAGCGACTTCGCGGCGGCCGCGCGGGCGCGCTTCGACCGGGCGCTCGAGCGCTTCGGCCCCGAGACGGGCGAGCTCGCCGTCACCCGGATCGCCGAGACGGCGGCGGGCACGTCGATCCGCTCGCCGCGCGGCTAGCCCGTCACAGCCAGCGGAACCAGCGGAACACGCCGAGCAGCACGAGGATCGCCGCCGCCAGCACGCCGGCGATCGCGAAGAACGCGCCGATCGCGTGGTCGAACGGGACGGGGACGTTCATCCCGAAGAGGTTGGTCATGAACGTGACCGGCAGGAAGACCACCGTCAGCACGGTGAGGACGCGCAGCACGCGGTTCTGGCGGTGCGAGATCGCCGTCTCATTCGTGGTCTCGAGCGCCTCGACGACCTCCTTGTAGTTCTCGAGGAGATCCCAGATGCGCTCGGCCGAGTCGATCAGGTCGTCGTAGTAGATGTCGAGGTCCTCGCTGGCGAGGAAGCGCTCGCCGGCGCGCTCGAGCTGGCGCAGCACGGGGCGCTGCGGCTTCGTGATCTTGCGGTAGGAGATGATCTCCTGCTTGACGTTCGAGATCTGGCGGACGATCGACTCGTCGGGGTCGCGCTCGAACATGTGGTCCTCGATCTCCTCGAGCTTGCGCCCGATCTGGTCGAGGATCGGGAAGCAGTAGCCGTAGAGGGAGTCGAGCACCTCGTAGAAGAGGAAGCCCGACCCCTTGGCGAACCACTCGGCGCGCTCCTCCTCGTTCGCCTCGAGCCGCCGGAACACGTTGCGGACGGGCTTGAGGGGGACGTTCGGGATCGTGATCAGGAAGTCGCGCCCGATGAACGCGTTGACCTCCGCGGGGAACAGGCGCCCGGAGGCCTTGTCGTACCACGGGAAGTGGAGCACCAGGAAGATGTAGTCCTGGTAGTCGTCGACCTTGGGCCGCTGGCGGCGGGAGCGGACGTCCTCGAGGTCGAGCTCGTGGAAGGAGAACTCCTCCTCGAGCCAGGCGATCTCAGCGGGCCCGGGCGACTCGATCTGGATCCAGCGCAGGCCACCCTGCTCGAGCACGCTCACGCGCGGCTCCAGGGCGGCGGGAGCCGTCACGGACGCGGCGGAGAGCCGGGGTCGGCGGATGCGGGGCATGGCTGGTAGCTGAAGGTGATCGGCGCATTGAGCGGGGGAAGGATAGCGCGCACGCGGAATCCGGGCGGTATGGTGTCCCGGTGCGCATCCTGGTGATCGGAGCCGGTCGGGTGGGAGCGAGCGTGGTGGCCGCGCTGCACGCGCAGCACGACGTCACGGTCATCGACGTCGACGCCGAGCACCTCAACACCATCGGCGCGCGCTACGACGTCCTCACGGTGGCCGGCAACGGCACCTCGCGCGTCGCCATGCAGAGCGCGAACATCGCCCAGCAGGACCTCGTGATCGCGGCGACGGATCGCGACGAGATCAACATCGTCGCGGCCCTGCAGGCGCGCGCGCTCTGCCGGGGGCGGATCCTCGTGCGCACCTCGAGCGCCGAGTACCTGTCGGCGTGGCGGGCGGGCGAGCTGCCCGTCGACGTGATGATCTCGGCCGAGAACGAGATCGCGCAGGCCGTGTCGCGCGCGATCGGCATGCCGGGCGCCCTGCAGACCGACATGTTCGCCGACGGCCGGGCCGAGATGGTCGAGTTCGAGGTGCACGCCGACGCCGCCGAGAACATCGTCGGCCGGCGCATCGCGGAGATCCGGGTGCCGGACGAGAGCGTGATCGCCTCGCTGATCCGCGCGGATCGGGTCCTGATCCCCGGCGGCGGGGACGTGGTGGAGGAGGGGGATCGCATCGTCCTGATCGCCTCGCCCGCCGCCAGCCGCGAGTGGGCTCTGCGCCTCGCCCGCCGCGACGTCGAGGACGTCAAGGAGGTCGTGGTCGTCGGCGGCGGCGCCACCGGCCGCACGATCGCCCGCACGCTCTGCGGCCAGGGCCTGCGCGTGCGCATCATCGACAGCGACGAGGCCGTCGCCCGCCTCTGCGCCGAGGAGATCGCCCAGGCCGACGTCTTCTGCGCCGACGCCACCGACACCGGCTTCCTGCAGCGCGAGAACGTGGGCCGCGCCGACGCGGTGATCTGCTGCACCGAGCGCGACGAGCGCGATCTGCTGATCAGCCTGCTGGCCAAGTCGCTCGGCGTGCGCGTCGCGGTCGCCGTCGTCGGCGACCCCGACTACGTGCCCGTCTTCGAGCGCGTCGGCGTCGACCACGCCCTCAACCAGCGGCTCGTCGTGGCGGAGGAGATCGTGCGCTTCACGCACGACCCCCGCACGCGCGGGTTCGCCATGCTCGAGAACGACCGCGTCGAGGTCCTCGAGCTCGAGATCCGGCCGACCAGTGAGCTGATCGGGCGGCCGTTCCGCGAGCGTCCGCTCGAGGGGGCGATCGTGGGCGCGATCGTGCGCGGCCCGCGGGTGATCTTCCCGCGGGGCGACGACGCGCTGCAGGCCGGCGACTCGGCGATCATCCTCGCCGAGGCCCATCGCGTGCAGGGCCTGGAGCGGGCGCTGTGAGCGCGGCGGCCGTCGCGCCGCCGCGACAGGGCCGCCTCAGGGTCGACCTCGGCGCAACCTTCAGCCTCGTCGGCCTGATCGTCAAGTGGCTGAGCCTGGCGCTGCTCGCCCCGATCGGCGTGGCGCTGATCTACGGCGACAGCCTGCGGCCGTTCCTGATCCCGCTCGCCGCGGGCGTCGCCGGCGGCCTGCTCGTGGAGCGGCTCGCGGGCCGGCGCTCGAACGACGTCGGGGTGCGGGAGGCCTTCGCCGGGGTCGCCCTGACGTGGCTCGCGGCGGCGCTGGTGGGCGCTGCGCCGTACATGCTCGACGGGGGCGATATCCGGGCGCCCGTCGACGCCTACTTCGAGGCGATGAGCGGGTTCACCACCACAGGCGCGAGCGTGATGGGCGACATCACATCGCACTCGCAGGCGATCCTGTTCTGGCGCTCCCTGACTCAGTGGCTGGGTGGCATGGGCATCATCGTCCTCGCCATCGCGGTGCTCAACCAGGCGGGGCCGGGGGGCAAGGCCCTGCTCCAGCAGGAGGCGCCCGGGCCCGAGGCCGAGAAGCTGACGCCGCGGCTGCGCGACACGGCCATCCGCCTGTGGCTCGTCTACGTCGGACTCAGCGCCGCGCTCGCGGCGGCGCTCTGGATCGTCGGCCTGGTCGCCCCGAGCCAGGGCATGGACCTCTACAACGCGATCGCCCACACCTTCACGACGATGTCCACCGGCGGCTTCTCGCCGGAGCCGCGCTCGATGGAGGCGTTCGGCTGGGTCTCGCAGTTGGTGGTCGCGATCTTCATGGTGATCGCGGGCGCCAACTTCGCACTCTGGTACCGGACGGCGCGCGGCGACCTGCGCGCGGCGCCGCGCGACGGGGAGGTCCGCGGCTACGTGGTGATCCTCACGGCGCTCTCCATCCTCGTCGGGATCGCGCTGCTCGCGACGACGGACGCGGGCTGGCTCTCGGCGTTCGGCCAGGCCGCCTTCCAGGTGATCACGATCATGACCACGACGGGGTTCGCCTCGCAGGACTTCGCGGTCTGGAC
>JBEGMS010000183.1:0-4790 GCA_041182985.1 Actinomycetota bacterium | reverse complement strand
CCGTGCGGTCGGTCGGCAGGACGCCGGTCGCCTCGCGCTGCTCGCCTACCTGCGCGAGCAGGTTGTCGGCGGCCTGCGCGTCGAGCCGGTGGCGCTCGACGAGGCGGCGGCGGGCCGCGTCGCGGCGCATGCCGCCGATCTCGCGGGTGAAGGCCCCGAGGGCGCGGCCGAGCTCGATCGTGCGGCCCGCGCCCTCGCCGCGCCAGAACGGGATCTGGCCGGGGCGGCCCGGGGCGGGGGTGACGAGCACGCGGTCGCGGGTGATGCGCGCGATCCGCCACGACGACGCGCCGAGCTGGAAGACCTGCCCGGCGCGCGCCTCGTAGACCATCTCCTCGTCGAGCTCGCCGACCCGGCCCGAGCCGTCGGCGAGGTGCACGCCGTAGAGGCCGCGGTCGGGGATCGTGCCGGCGTTGGCGACGGCCAGCGAGCGCGTGCCCTCGCGGCCCGTGACGGTGCCGGCGAGGCGATCCCAGGTGATGCGGGCCCGCAGCTCGGCGAACTCGTCGGAGGGGTAGCGGCCCGAGAGCATGTCGAGGACGCCCTCGAGCTGGGAGCGCGGCAGGTCGCGGTAGGGGGCGGCGCGGCGGACCAGGCGCTCGAGGTCGTCGACCGACCACTCCTCCACCGAGCAGATCGACACGATCTGCTGGGCCAGCACGTCGAGCGCGTTCTGGGGCACGCGGATCGGCTCGACGTCGCCGGCCAGCATCCGCTCGGCGACCACGGCGCTCTCGACGAGGTCGCCCCGGTGCTTCGGGAAGATCATCCCGTGGCTGACCGCGCCGACGGAGTGGCCGGCGCGGCCGACGCGCTGGAGGCCGCGGGCGACGCTGCGCGGCGACTCGACCTGGATCACGAGGTCGATCGCGCCCATGTCGATCCCGAGCTCGAGCGAGGAGGTGGCGACGAGGCAGGGCAGCTCACCGGCCTTGAGCAGCTCCTCGACCTCCTGGCGGGTCTCGCGCGCGAGGGAGCCGTGGTGCGAGCGCGCGACCTCGCGCTCGGCGAGCTCGTTGAGGCGCAGGGCGAGGCGCTCGGCGAGGCGCCGGTAGTTGACGAAGATCAGCGTGGTGGTGTGGGCGTCGATCAGCTCGAGGAGGCGCGGGTAGATCGCCGGCCAGACGGACGTGGCGGCGGAGTCGCCGGCGCCGGCGACCGGGTCGGGCGGCTCGGCCTCGCCCTCCGGGCGGGCCATGTCGGCCAGCGGCACCACGACCTCGAGCTCGAGCGGGCGCCGCGCCCCGGCGTCGACGATCGCGCAGGGCCGGTCACCCGAGGCGTAGCGCGCGACCTCGTCGAGCGGGGCGACGGTGGCCGACAGCGCGATCCGCTGGACGGGCCGGCCGGTCAGGTGCTCGAGGCGCTCGAGGCTCAGCGCCAGGTGGCTGCCGCGCTTCGTGCCCGCGACCGCGTGGACCTCGTCGATGATCACCGCCTCGACGGAGCGGAGCGCCTCGCGCCGCGTGGGGGAGGTGAGCAGCAGGAACAGGCTCTCGGGGGTCGTGATCAGGACGTCGGGCGGGGTGCGGGCCTGGCGCGCCCGCTCCTTCTCGGGCGTGTCGCCCGTGCGCACCCCGACCGTGATCTCCGGGACGGGCAGGCCGAGCCGGTCGGCGGTGGCGCGCAGGCCGGCGAGCGGCCCGCGCAGGTTGCGCTCGATGTCGTAGTTGAGGGCCTTGAGGGGCGAGATGTAGAGCAGGCGCGTGCCGGCCTCGGCGGCCGGCTGCGCGGCGAGCCGGTCGAGCCCGACGAGGAACGCGGCCAGCGTCTTGCCCGAGCCCGTCGGCGCGCACAGGAGCACGTTCTCGCCGCGCGCGATCGCCGGCCAGCCGGCGCGCTGGGCCGGCGTCGGGCCGGCGGGGAACGCCTCCTCGAGCCAGGCGCGCGCCAGCGGCGACAGGCCGAGGTCGGCGGTTGCAAGGTCGGCGGTGGCGGTGGGCATCTCGTTACGGTTCGCAGGGGACGGCGCCGGGGAGCGCCTGGACCCCGCTGCGGGTAGCGTATGCAGAGGATGGCGACGAGGACGGGCAGGGCGGCTGAGCGTGCGGAGACCGCGGCCGAGCGGCGTGCGCGCCTCGTCGGCGTGGCCCGCGACGTGATCGCGGAGGAGGGCGTCGCGGCCTGCACCTTCCGCCGCCTCGCGCAGGCCGCGGGCTGCTCGACCCGGCCCTTCACGCACGCCTTCGGGACCCGCGATCGCCTCCTGCGCGAGGTGGCGCTGGCGACGTGGGAGGCCTCGTCGTTCGATCGCGCACCGCTCGCCGATCCGACGCGGCTGCCGGCCGACTGGGACTGCGTCGAGGAGCTGGTCGCGATCGGCGAGACGTTCCTGCCGCTCACGGACGCCCTGCGGGCCTCGGAGCGCATCTACATCGAGATCGTCCTCCACAGCCTCGAGCGGCCGGCGCTCGCGGCGGAGCTGCTCGAGTTCAGCCGGGCCGCGAACCACCGCGTCGGCCAACTCCTCGACGAGGGCCGCCGGCGCGGGCAGGTGACGTCGCCGCTGGCCACCGCGGACCTGACGATGGCCTACTGGTCGCTGCAGGAGGGGCTGGCGCTGACGGCCCTGTACGAGCCGACCGAGTTGCGGCAGGACCGCATCCGACCGATCTGGCGGGCGGGCGTCGCGGCGCTGGTGCGGCCATAGGACCGCGGCCGCCGATGCCCGGGGGCACCGGCGGCCGACGGCGTCCTACGACCAGGGGTACGGGCTGTTCGACACCGGGTGGAGGTCACCCGAGGCGAAGCGCTCGTAGCGGAACGGGTAGAGCAGGGAGGAGTGGTCGCCGAGGACCACGTTCGCGACCTCCTTGCCCACGCCGATCATCTTGTAGCCGTGGTTGGAGTCCGCGATCACGTACACGTTCGGGCGCATGTAGTCGAACACCGGGAAGTTGTCGACGGTGAACGAGCCGACGCCGCCGGAGCGGGCCGCCTTGTAGTCCGCCCGGCAGCCCTCGAAGCGGCTCATGCAGTGCGAGAGGCTCGCGCACCACATGTCCGGGAAGGCCGGGTCGACGGTGCTGGTGGGGTAGGGGTCCAGCTCGAAGTCCGTCGTCAGCGCGATCGGGGCGGCGCCGCCCTGCACGCCGTGGCGGTCGCGCTTGAAGTAGTTGCCCCACAGCTCGTCGGTGACGAGCTTGCCGTCGTCCGTGTAGAGCGGGGCGTCCGAGTCGACGTGGAGGACGGGCGGCATCTTGCCGTCGGCCGTCGCGTGGCTGAGCGGGTCGACCTGGATCTCGCCCTCCTGCAGGTACCAGAACGTCCACATGTTCTGGTCCTTGTGGACGTCGCCCGACGGGGTGCGCACGTCGAGCTTGTCGGGCAGATCCAGCATCTCCCAGACGCGCGGGATCCACGGGCCGACGCCGATGATGACCTGCTCGCACTCGATGTCGCCGCCGGAGGTGTTGACCTTCGTGACCGCACCGGTGCCGTCCAGCTCGAAGCCGTTGACCTTGATGCCCTCGATGATCGTGACGCCCTCGGCCTTGGCCTTGCCGGCCAGGCCCTGCATCGACTCGACGTTGAAGGCGAAGCCGCCCTTGTGCTCGTGCAGGGCGACCTTCAGGCCCGGCGCGCGCCAGTCGGGGAACAGCTTGAGCATGTGCTCGCGGACCGCGTCCTCGCCGGTGATCAGCGTGGAGGGGTAGCCGATCTGCTCGTGGCGCCCGGCGACCTCGGTCAGGTCGCCGACCTGGCCCTCGGGGCCGAGGGCGATGTAGCCGACCTCGTGGTAGTGGTAGGTGTCCGGGTCGGACTCCCAGACCTCCACGTTGGCGGCCATCAGCTCGGCCATCGCGGGCTGGTAGTAGTTGTTGCGGACGACGCCGCAGGCGATGCCCGACGCGCCGGCGGCGACGCCGGACTTGTCGATGATCGTGATGTCCGCACCGGAGCCGACGCCGCGCGCCTTGAGCTGCTTGGCGAGGTGGTACCCGGTGGACAGGCCGTGGATGCCGGCGCCGATGATCAGGTACTTGGTGGAGCTGGGGACGGACATGTCGCGCTCGCTCTCCTTTGCGTTGCCACTACGGCAATGGTGTTGCCGTGGGTGATAGCCGTACTGTAGCGCACGGCGCCCGCGAGGGGAAGGGGGGTGCGGTGGCCTACCCTCCGGGCGTGTCCGCCTGGCTGATCGTCGACCTCGACCCCGGCGCCGCCCGCCGGGCGGGCCTGCCCGAGCGGGTCGCCGTGCCGGTCGACGCGGACCCCGCGCAGGCGACCCCGGCCGAGCTCGCCGGCTGGGCCGGCGCCTTCGCCGACGCCGAGCCCGAGCACCCCGACGCGCCGCTCCTGCGCCGCGTCGCGGCCAAGCAGGGCCCGCGGGTGCGGGTCGAGCGGGCGCTCGCCGCCCGCGCGTGGGAGCAGGCGCTCGCCGCCGCGGACGACCTGCTCGCGATCGACCCCGAGGACGCGCCCGTGCGGCTCAACCGCGCGGTCGCGCTGCGCGAGTCGGGGGAGCCGGCCGCGGCGCTCGCCGAGCTCGACCGGGTGGCGGCCGTCTTCGCCGAGGTGCCGCTCTACCACCGCCACCGCGGACGCATCCTCGAGGACCTGGGCGACGACGCGGGGGCCGTGGCGGCCTACCGCGCCGCGCTCGACGGGGCGCCCGGCGACCCGGCGGTGGTCGACCGCCTGCGCGCGCTCGGCGCGCTGACCACCCTCGCGGGCCCCGAGGGGCCGGTCGAGGTCGACCGCGCCGCCCTCGCCGACCTCGTCCGCCGCGACCTCGCCGCCCACGGCGACGACCATGCGCACCTCGCGGGCGCTGCGCGGGCGCTGAT
>JBEGMS010000182.1:0-9276 GCA_041182985.1 Actinomycetota bacterium | reverse complement strand
TGTACGAGCACGTGCTCACCGGCCCGCGCCTCACCTCCGAGGGCGAGCACCACGAGCGGCACGTGGAGCAGGGGCAGGCGGCGGGCGATCTGCTGGACGGTGGACATGGGCGAACGATCGCCATGCCTCTGCTCCGAGAGCGCTTCACCTTCGCTCCGGAATCGCGCGGGATGCGCACGGAGGCGCACCCGGGGCACACGGCACCCCCTGAATCACGCGCCGATACGCTTCGGGCGTGCGCGCCCTCGCCTGCCTGCCCGCTCTGCTGATCGCCGCCGTGATCTGGTGGCTCTCCTCGACGCCGGACCTCGCCGTCGCCTCGGGCGCTCTGGACACCGTGCTGCGCAAGGCGGCCCACGTCGGCGTCTTCGCGGCGCTCGCGCTGGCCTGCGTCCTCGGCCTGCGCGCCAACGGCGTCCGCACCGCGTCGTCGATCTGGATCGGGGCGCTGCTCGCCATCGGCTACGCGGCGATCGACGAGGTCCACCAGTCGACCGTGCCGACGCGCAACGGCGCCAACACGGACGTCCTCATCGACGCGTTCGGGATCGGCGTCGCGTCCCTCGCCCTCGTCCGCCGCGCGCGAACGGCGGCCGCATGCTGATCGTCGTCGACCGCGCGCTCGCCGACGTCGACGCCCTCGTCGCCGACGCCGCGGACTACCTCTCCCGGCGGCTGGGCGGCACGCCGCCTCTCGACGCGGCCGCCCTCCCGGCTGACGCCGCCGGTGCGCTGGCGGCGATCGATGCCTGGGCCGGCTCCGACGTCGCCAACTGGCGCCTCGAGCTGATCCGCTGGTTCGAGGCGCACGCGCCGGTGCGGCTCGTGCCCGACCCCGACGTCAACGCGACCCTGCGCCGCGCCGCCAAGGGCGGCCAGCGCCTCGCCGTGGCGAGCGCCCTGCCTCCCGAGGCGCTCGAGCTCGTGCTCCAGCAGCTCGGGTGCGCCCGCGCCTTCGCGGTGGCCTGCGCGGGCGACGGATCGCTCGAGGACGCGCTCGACGGGGCGCGCGCCGCGCTCGGGGGCGCCCAGGCGATCGTCGCCGACCGCGACGCCCTGCTCGCGGCCCTCACCGGCTAGCCGGGCAGCGCGAGGAAGACCACCGCCACCACGATCAGCGCGAGGCCGACGTACTGCACGCGCTGCAGGCGCTCCTTCAGGATGAGCACCCCGATCAGCGCCGCCACGGTTCCGTACTGGCCGGTCAGCACCGAGGCCTGCGCGACGCCGTACTCCGAGGCGATCAGGAACAGGGTGAAGCCGAAGACCTCCCCGACGCCCGTGATGGCCGCGAAGCCGAGCGCGCGCCGGTCCCGCACCAGCGGGCCGCTCATGAGGATCGGCACCGAGATCGCCAGCACGCCGAGCACGCGCATGGAGGCCACGACCCAGGACGCGCCGACGTCATCCTGGATCTCGCCGCCGGCCCACAGCTGGATGCCCCAGGCGACCGCCGCCCCGCCGGCGAGCAGCGCCGCGCGCGTCTGGTGCGGGTACTCGACCCCCGGCGTCGCCACGTCCCCGCGGGTGGCGAGGACGGCTCCCAGGACGGCGAGGGCGAGCCCGAGGAACGCGAGCGGCGACGTCGGCTCCCCGGCGAGGATCGCGATGACGGCCCCGAATCCCCCGTACGTGCCGGAGATGGGCACCAGGGTGGAGATCTTGCCCATCCGCAGGGCCGTGTAGAGCAGCAGGAGGCCGCCGATGCCGGTCGCGGCGACCAGGAGCAGCCACAGGATCGCCCGCGGGTCGATCCGCCCCGGCATACCCGTCGCCACGGCCAGCGGGACGGCGACGAGGACGCTGAAGAGCATCGAGTAGGCGACGGCCCGCAGGCCGCCGAGGCGACGCGCCGCAAGGCCGCCCGTGACGCCGCCGACGCCCCACAGGAGCGCGGACAGGAGCCCGAGGGCGATGCCCATCAGATCGACCCCGAGACGGAGATCGCCACGACGCCCAGGATGACGACCGCCACCCCGGCCAGCTGCATGCGCGAGAGGCGCTCGCGCAGCAGGATCCAGGAGAGCAGCGTGGCCACCGTGGCGTACTGGGTGGCCATCACCGCCGCCACCGCGATCCCGTCGCCCGCGCCCCACAGGAAGCCGAGGAACCCGACCGACTCGCAGAGCCCAGCCGCGAGGGCGAACCACAGCCCCGGTCGGGCCCACTGCAGCTCCCGCCGGATCAGGAGCGGGAGCCCCATCGTGATCAGCCCCGTCAGCCGCGCGCTCAGGACGACCCAGGGGCCGCCGAGGCGCTGGCCGACGTCGCCGCTGACGTACAGCGCCGTGCCGAAGATCACCGCCGCGGCGCCGGCGCTCAGCCCCGCACGGCGGTTGTCGCGCACCATCGCGTCGGTGTCGTCATCGTGGCGGCCGAGGCCGACGACGGAGACGCCGATCGCGGCCATCAGGATGCCGGCCGCGGCGAGCCAGCCGATGGTCTCGCCGAGGATGACCGCGATGATCGCGGCGATCGCCCCCTCGGTGCTGGTGATCGCGACCACGAGGCCGACCTTGCCCCGCGCGAGCGCGGCGTACGTGAAGCGCAGGCCGATCGCCGACGAGAGGCCCGCGTAGATGAGCAGGACCACGTTGACCCAGCTCCACTCGCCGCGCACCCCGTACCACGCGACGATCGGCAGGATCAGCACGAGGCCGCCGGCCCCCACCCAGGCGAGCGTGGACGACGGGCCGATCTGCCGCGCGGCTCGACCGGCGAGGATCGTGCTCAGCCCCCACATGGCGGCGGCGATGCCGCCGCCGACGAGCGCGATCATCCGGCGTCGCCGAGCACGACCGCCTCGAGCGCGGCGCGCTCGGCGGGGATCGTGACGGGGGGCGCGCTCTCGGCGATGGCGTTGTCCGGGTCCTTGAGGCCGTGTCCGGTCAGGACGCAGACGACCTCCGCGCCCTCCGGGACGAGGCCGTCGCGGCGCGCGTTCGCCAGGCCCGCGAGGGAGGCGGCGCTGGAGGGCTCGCAGAAGACGCCCTCGTCGCGCACCGCGTGCCCGAACCAGTCCAGGATCTCGCGGTCCGTCGCCGCCGCGAAGCCGCCGCCGGAGTCGCGCCCGGCGGCGCCCGCCTCCTCGCGCCGGACCGGTGCGCCGATGCGGATCGCCGTGGCGATCGTCTCCGGGCGCTCGACGTCGACGCCGCGCACCATGGCCGCGGAGCCCTCGGCCTGCGCGCCCAGCATCCGCGGCAGGCGGTCGCAGTCGCCGCGCTCGAGGGCCTCGCGGAAGCCACGCCAGTAGGCGGTGATGTTGCCGCCGTTGCCGACCGGGAGGCACATCCACTCCGGCGGGCGGCCGAGGTCGTCGATGATCTCCCAGGCCGCCGTCTTCTGCCCCTCCAGCCGGTACGGGTTGAGGTTGTTGACCAGCGTGATCGGGTGCTCCTCGCTCATGATCCGCACGAGCCGCAGGGCGTCGTCGAACGAGCCGTCGATCTGCACCACGACCGCGCCGGCGATCTGCGCCTGCGCGAGCTTGCCGAGGGCGACCTTGCCGCCCGGGATCACGACGACGCAGCGGATGCCGGCGCGGGCGCTGTAGGCGGCGGCCGAAGCCGAGGTGTTGCCCGTCGAGGCGCAGATGACCGCCTTGGCGCCGTCCTGCGCGGCCCTCGAGAGGGCCATCGTCATGCCGCGGTCCTTGAAGGAGCCGGTGGGGTTCATGCCCTCGTACTTCAGCCACAGGTCGACGCCGAGCCGCGCGCCGAGCCGCGGCGCCCGCAGGAGCGGCGTCGAGCCCTCGCCGAGGGTGACGACGGGCGTGTCGTCATCGACGGGGAGCCAGGCGCGGTAGCGCTCGATCAGGCCCACGCTGCGCATGGAGGTCGACATGACTCAGGAACGGTACCCGACCGCTAGGCTGCCGAATCCAATGGCGGCGGACCCCATCGGCATCGGACTGCTCGGCTACGGCACGGTCGGATCGGCCGTCGACCGCCTCCTGTCGGCGCGACGGGACGACGTCGCCCGCGTGCTCGGCGCACCCGTCGAGGTGCGCCGCGCGCTCGTGCGGGACCTCGCCCGGCCCCGCGACGGTGCCTCCCGCGCCGACCTCCTGACCGACGACTTCGCCGCCATCCGGGACGATCCGTCGATCGCCGTCGTCGCCGAGGTGATGGGCGGCGTCGAGCCGACCCGGACCTGGATGCGGGAGCTCTTCGCCGCCGGGAAGTCGGTGGTCACCGCGAACAAGCAGCTGCTCGCGCGTCACGGCGCCGAGCTCTTCGCGGCGGCCGAGGAGCACGGCGTCCAGCTGCGCTTCGAGGCCAGCGTCTGCGCCGCGATCCCCGTCGTCAAGGTGCTGCGCGAGTCCATGGTCGCCAGCGAGGTGAACGCGGTCCTCGGCATCGTCAACGGCACCACCAACTACATGCTCACGGCGATGGCCGCCGGCGCAGACTACGCCGACGTCCTCGCCGAGGCCCAGCGGCTCGGCTACGCGGAGGCCGACCCCACCGAGGACGTCACCGGCGCGGACGCGGCCGCCAAGATCGCCATCCTCGCCTCGATCGCCTTCCACACCCGCGTCACCATCGCCGACGTGCCGCACGAGGGCATCGACCGCCTCGACTCGCTGGACGTCGCCTTCGCCGACGATCTCGGCTACAGCGTCAAGCTGATCGGCCAGGCGCGGCGCGTCGAGCAGGGCGTCGTGGTCGGGGTCGCCCCGACCCTCGTCCCCCGCTCCCATGGCCTCAGCGCCGTCAATGGCTCCTTCAACGCCGTCATGCTGCGCGGGGACGCCATCCGCGAGGTCACGCTCGTCGGGCCCGGTGCCGGCGGGGACGAGACCGCGAGCGCCGTGATCGGCGACCTGATGGGCGTGCTCGGGACGTCCGGGACCGGCTTCCCCCGCGGTGACGGCCTGTTCCGCGATCTCCCCCTGGTCGCCCCCGACGACGTCGTCTCCGCGCTCTACCTGCGGCTCGACGTGCGTGACGAGCCCGGCGTCCTCGCCCGCATCGCCTCGGTGCTCGCCGACGAGCGGGTCTCGATCGACTCCGTCGTCCAGCGCGCGCACGACGGGCGGGCGCAGCTCGTGATCGTCACGCACCCCGCGCCCGAGGGCGCCGCCCGCCGCGCGATCGCGACGATCGCCGGAATGGACATCTGCGCCGGCGAGCCCGTGACCCTGCGCGTGCTCGCGGACGGGTAGGATCGGCCCCGTGGACCGACTGGCCGGCAAGCGCGCGCTCGTCACCGGGGGCGGTTCCGGGATCGGCGCCGGCATCGCGGACCGCTTCCGCGAGGAGGGCGCCGACGTCCTCGTGCTCGACCTGCAGGGCGGCGACATCGACTGCGACATCCGGGACGGCGCCCGCATCGCGGCCGCCGTCGAGGAGGCGGTGACGCGCCTCGGCGGCCTCGACCTCCTCGTCCTCAACGCCGCCCGGCCCTGCGTCGGTGCCCTCTGGGAGCTCGACGCCGAGACCTGGGACGACGCCGTCTCGGTCAACCTCACGAGCGTCCACCGGTTCGTCCGTGCCGCGTGGGGGCACCTGACCGCCGCCCGCGGGACCATCCTGCTGACCGGCTCCGTCGTCGGGCTCGACGGGTCCGGCAACCAGGCCGCGTACTGCGCCACCAAGGCGGGCGTCGTCATGCTGACGAAGTGCCTGGCGATCGACGGCGCGCCGCACGGGGTGCGCGCCAACTGCGTCTGCCCCGGCTTCACGGAGACGCCCATGCTCGACCGCTTCCTGGCCGAGCAGGACGACCCCGACGCCGTGCGCGCCTACGCGACCGGCCTGCACCCCGCCGGACGGCTCGGCACGCCGCGCGACATCGCGGACGCATTCGTCTACCTCGCGAGCGACGAGGCCGCCTGGGTCACGGGCGTCGCCCTGCCCGTCGACGGCGGGCTGCTCGCCGGCATCTGACGCCCCGGGAACGCGAACGGCCCCGCCGGCCGGAGCCGACGGGGCCGTCCTCGCAGTGACTCAGATCAGCGCGACGAGCGCCGGGATCAGCAGGATCGCGACGATGTTGGCGATCTTGATCATCGGGTTGATCGCGGGGCCGGCGGTGTCCTTGTAGGGATCGCCGACCGTGTCGCCCGTGACGGCCGCCTGGTGGGCGATCGAGCCCTTGCCCCCGAAGGCGCCGTCCTCGATCAGCTTCTTGGCGTTGTCCCACGCGCCGCCGCCCGAGGTCATCGAGATGGCCAGGAAGAGGCCGGTGACGATGGTGCCGAGCAGCAGGCCGCCCAGCATCTGCAGCGCGGAGTCCGTGAAGATCACGATCAGGCCGACGAGGATCGGGATCACGACCGGGATCGCCGCCGGGACGAGCATCTCCCGCAGCGCCGTGCGCGTGACGATGTCGACGCAGGTCCCGTACTCGGGCCGCTCCGTGCCGTCCATGATGCCCGGCTTCTCGCGGAACTGCCGACGCACCTCCTCGACGACCGCCTTGCCGGCCTTGCCGACGGCGCTCATGCAGAAGGAGGCGAACACGAACGGCATCGCGCCGCCGATCAGCAGGCCGACGACGACCCACGGGTCGGACAGATCGAACGCGATGTTCGTGAGCTCGAGCTTGCCCGCCTCCTCGAGCTTGATGATCAGCTCGTCGCGGTAGGAGGCGAAGAGGATCACCGCGGCGAGACCGGCCGAGCCGATCGCGTAGCCCTTGGTGACGGCCTTGGTCGTGTTGCCGACCGCGTCGAGCGGGTCGGTGACCTTGTTGCGGACCTCCTCGGGGAGCCCCGCCATCTCGGCGATGCCGCCGGCGTTGTCGGTGACCGGGCCGAAGGCGTCGAGCGCGATGATCACGCCCGCCATCGACAGCATCGCCACGACGGCGATCGCGATGCCGACGAGGCCGGCGAGCGCGTTCGCGATCAGGATGCCGCCGCCGATGACGATCACGGGCAGCGCGGTCGCCTGCATCGAGTAGCCGAGGCCGCTGATGATGTTGGTCGCGTGCCCGGTGGTCGAGGCCTCCGCGACGTCCTTGACGGGGCGCCAGCGGGTGCCCGTGTAGTACTCGGTGATCGCCATCAGGAGCGCCGTGATCACGAGGCCGACGAGGGCGCAGATGATGATGTCCCAGGTGCCGGCCCCGGACAGGGCGGCGCTGTGCTCGGCGATGGCGTCCTCGAGGCCGAGGATCGCCGGGATGAACAGGATGGCGGAGATGACCGCGCTGACGAGGACGCCGCGGTAGAGCGCGCCCATCACGCTGCCGCCCTCGCCGACCCGCACCACCAGGGTGCCGACGATCGAGGCGAGGCCGGACAGGCCGCCGAGGATCAGCGGCAGGCCGACGAGCGCCTCCGACTGGGTGAACTGGCTGAGCAGGAGCATCGCCGCCACGATCGAGACCGCGTAGGTCTCGAACAGGTCGGCGGCCATGCCGGCGTCGTCGCCGACGTTGTCGCCGACGTTGTCGGCGATCACGGCCGGGTTGCGCGGGTCGTCCTCGGGGATGCCGGCCTCGATCTTGCCGACGAGGTCGGCGCCGACGTCGGCGCCCTTGGTGAAGATGCCGCCGCCGACGCGGGCGAACACCGAGATCAGGGAGCCGCCGAAGCCGAGGCCGACGAGGCCGTAGATCGCCTCGCCCTGCGTGGCGCCGGTCTGCAGCAGGATGCCGTAGTAGCCGGCGACGCCGAGGAGGCCGAGACCGACGACGAGGATGCCGGTGACCGTGCCGCCCTTGAAGGCGACGTCCAGCGCCGGGCCGAGGCCCGACTTGGCGGCCTCCGCGGTGCGCACGTTGGCGCGCACCGCGACGTTCATGCCGATGAAGCCCGCGGCGGCGGAGAGGATCGCGCCGAGCAGGAAGCCGACCGCGACGCGCCAGCCACCGAGGTCGGGGACGACGAGCAGCACGATCGCGAGGATCACGGCGACGATCGCGACGGTCCGGTACTGGCGGCTCAGGTAGGCGGAGGCGCCCTCCTGGATGGCGGCGGCGATCTCCCGCATCTTGTCATCGCCCTGGGGCTTCGAGAGCACCCAGCGGGTCAGGATCAGGCCGTACAGGACGGTCATCGCGCCGCAGATGAGCGCGATCAGCACGGCATGCTCGGAGAAGAAGGTCGACATCTGGCTCGCTCGGCTCCTTGGGATCGGGTCGCCGCCGGCGGGGGCAGGCCGCCGAACGGTAGCAATCCGCCCCGTGCGCGCCCGCCGCTAGGCGACTCCCGCGGGCCCGGCGGGGCTCAGCCCCGGCGCGAGCGGCTGAGGTAGGACGCCCGTCCGAACAGCTCGTCGAGGGACACGGGCTCGAGCCCTCGCGCCCGCAGCCCCCGGACCATGCCCGGGACGGCGGCCGCCGTGTTCGCCTCCACGTGCATCACCACGATGGAGCCGGGGCGGGCCTTGGACACGACGCGATCGACCAGGACGCCGACCGGCGGCTTCAGGTAGTCGGAGGGATCGACGTCCCAGAGGACCGTCCAGGCCATGCCCTCGGCGCCCGCCGCGTTGCGGACACCCTGGTCGACGTCGCCGTAGGGCGGCCGGAAGAACGGGGCGGGCGAGGCCTTCGCGACGCTCCACCAGACCTCGCGATCACCGCGGATCTGGCTGCGCTGCTCAGCCGGGGCGGTCCGGGTCATCCAGGGGTGGGCCCAGGTGTGGGACCCGATCGTGTGGCCCTCGGCCACCGTCCTCCGCGCCGCCTCGGGGTTGGCGCGCACGTTCGCGCCGTTGCAGAAGAACGTGCCCTTCACGCGGGCCCGACGCAGCGCGGTCAGGAGCTGCATCCAGGGGCCCGTGTCGAGGCAGTCGTCGAACGTCAGCGCCACCTTGGCGCCCGCGTCGGGCAGGCGGTGGACCTGCGTGCTCGCCACCGCGCGTCCCACGCGCAGGAGGTGGGCGTCGCCGATGCCGCTGCGACCGACGGCGTCGTCCGCGACCACGCGCAGGCGGTACGCGCCGGGCAGGAGCAGGCGGCCTCCGATGCGCAGGTTCCAGGACAGCGCGGCGGCACCGTCCACGGGGGCGGGCATCCGGACGCGGCCGATCTCGACGCCCTGCTGGCTCTCGACGACGAGGCGCATCGCGGTCGTCCCGGAGAGGTCCGCGGCGGTGGCGCGGATGCGCACGGGACCCCGCTCCGTCACGGCCGGCGCCGGTGCGGAGGACCGCACGACGGGGTCGGAGCCGTCGCGCGTGACCGGCGAGAGCGCATCCTGCGCGACGCCGGCCGCGTCGACGAGGCGCGCGCGCACGGCGTAGTGGCCATCGGATACCCCGGTCCCGTCCCACCCGAGAGCCCGCTCCTGCCCGGCCGTCACCGCGGTCGGCGGCA
>JBEGMS010000181.1:0-2526 GCA_041182985.1 Actinomycetota bacterium | reverse complement strand
GGCCGCGAAGGACCTCGAGCGCGTCATCCTCGCCGGTCGCATCGGACACGATGACGTGCGCACTCCCGCCCAGCGCTCGCACCGACCGCTCAACCGACTCGATCCATGCCCCGGCACGATGCAGCGGCACGGCGACGGTCACCCGGTGCTCAGCGGCCATGCGTGATCCTCTCGACCGCCTCGTGGGCGGCGAGCGGCGCCGTCGTGAACTTGTAGTTCATCGGCGTCGCGATGCGCCCGTCGACGCGAAGACCGAAGTCGCCCCGTCGATGCAGGTCCGAGTCGGGGCGATCGATGTCGCCCGTTCCGGTGGCGAGGATGACACCGACGCCGACGGCCTCGATCTCCAGATCGGCGGGCACGAGGCCGAGGCGCGCCATGGCCGCGACCTGACGCGTCGCGAGCTGCCGAAGCCGATCCGGATCGCGCCGGAGGTCCGCGACCACATCCCCGTCCGGTACCTCCTCGTCGAAGGCGAGCCGGGCCACGGGGTACCACGACAGGTACGTCCGATCGCGGTGGCCCACGACGTCGCCGAACGCCCCGTGCACGAGGGTCACACTGCGGATGCCGGGTCGATACCTGCCGAAGACGCCCAACTTGACGCGGTGGTTGTCATGGGTCCCGGGCAGTCCGGCCGACATGAGCAGCGGCCCCCGACGCTCCCACGCGCAGTTGAGGATCGCGTCGAAGCGGTGCGTGTCACCGTTGCAGCGCAGCGACCCGTCCGGCGAGATCCCATCGACCTCCGCGCCCAGCCGCACGGTGATCCCGCCGCAGGTGCCGACCGCGTCGATCAGGACCCGCCGCAGCGCCTGCGGGTCGAGCGCACGCTCACGGCTGGCGAACGACGGCAGGCCCGTCTGCCCGTCGATCGCGGGGCACTCGTCGATGACCGTGGCGACCTCCTCGCCGAGCACGAGGCGCCGTGGGAGCGCCGCGAAGGCGCGGTTGACGGCACGGTACGCCGCGGCGAGGCCCGCTTCGTCGCAGAGCCCGGTCGGCATCACGATGTACGCGAACCGATCCGAGGCCATCGCCGGCCAGTCGATCTCATCACCCACCGCACGTGCGACGATCGGCCCGAAGGAGACCGCGCCGCGCTGCATGAGCCCGACGGTGGCGCGGTCGCCCAGCGCGTAGACCGGCCCGAGGTGGATCTTCCCCTCGCCCTGGCCGCTGGTGCGCAGCAGGAGGTCCGCGTCGCGCTCGAACAGGCTCACGCACCAGCCGCGGCGGACGAGCAGCAGCGCGGAGACCACACCGAGGATCCCGCCACCGATCACCGCCGCATGACGCATACCGGAAACGGTACGACGTGCAGGGCCCGCCCGTGCGCCACGGCGGGTACATCACCGGTCATCGTCCCGGACCGTGAGCGGCATGACCCGGCCAACGCCGCCGCCGGGCGCAGCGCGCGACCCGGGTCCGCTCGCGGACTACCGGGCGGGGGCCCGCTCCCGAAGCCACGCGCACAGGGCGCCGTAGGCCACACCGGGCTCGTAGCGGTCGCGCACGAGGGCCCGTCCACCCGCGGAAAGCCGACTCCACAGGTCGTCATCGACCTCGAGACGCAGATAGGCGGCAGCGAGGTCCGCATCGGAGTCGGCGACGAGGAGGTGCTCCCCGTCGCGGGCGGCGAGCCCGATGGCGCCGAACGTCGTGGTCACGACGGGCAGCCCCGCGGCCATCGCCGCGATCAGCTTGCCGTTGGCGCCAGCCCCCCACTCGAGCGGCGCGACGCAGGCGACGTGCGCGTGATGCAGCGCATCGAGATCCGCGACGTAGCCCGGCACGGCGACGCCATGGCGATCGCGGAGCACGAGCAGGTCCATCGGCGGATACGTGCCGGCAAGGGTCGCGAAGGCGGCGGGCCGCTCAGCCCGCACGAGCGGGAGGACGCGCGTCGCGAGGCGCCGAGCGGCGTCGATGTTCGGGGGGTGCCGGTAACTCCCCAGCAGGAGCATCCCGGTGCGCCCCGCGCGCGGGGCCACGTCCGCGGTGAGCGGGAACGACGGCGGCGCGACCACGACCGTCGCGCCCGGGACGCGCTCGGCGACCACCGCCGCCTCCTCCTCCGATACCGCGACGACGAGGTCGGCGGCGACGAGTCCCGCCCGCTCCACGGCGGCCGTGACGCGGGCGACCCGGTCGGCGCCGTCGCCGCGCCGCTCGGCCTCCATCCGCAGCCGATCCTCGTGCAGATCGACCGTGTCGTAGACGAGCGCCGCCGCGGGCCAGCGCTGCACGAGCTCGAGCACGAGCGATCCGAGCGAGTCCGGACGGCGAACGATGATGGCGGTCGGTGCGCGATCGAGCACCGTGGCCGCGTGCCCGGCGTCCGCGACCACGCGGATCCCCATGCGCCGCAGGCTCTCGGCGGCCTCGGAGCGCAGATCGCGGTCGAGCGGCAGGTACGCGATTTCCCAGCGGTCGCGGACGAGCTCGCGCAGGACCTGCACGAGGTGCACCGAGCCCCCGTCGAGGTCGGCACGGACGCAGTGGCGCTCGACCACGACGAGCGCA
>JBEGMS010000180.1:0-6611 GCA_041182985.1 Actinomycetota bacterium | reverse complement strand
GCGCGGCCCTCCCCCGGACCCCTCCGGCTTAGGAGGCCTTGACCTCCTGGCCGGCCGTGATGTACTCGCGGTAGTTCGGCAGCGGCGCCTCGAACCACGCGTTCGGCGGCGCCCACGCCTCCGGCTTGTCGATGTCGAACGCCGAGATCAGGGCCTTGTCCTGGATCAGGTCCATGACGCCCTTCTGCTGGGCCGACGCGTACTGGAAGTTGTCGGTCAGCGCGGCGCCCGCCTCCGGCGTGTTCGCCGAGGCCATCGCCATGGTGGCGCGGCCCGGCTGCTTCGTCGACGAGCTCAGCACCATGCCGCAGACCCAGGCCAGGCGGCCCTCGATGGGCTGCATGTACTTGATGTTGCGGTCCTTCATCTTCGGGTCGTTCTTGATCCGCCAGTAGCCGTCCGGCCACGTGTAGGTGGCGAGCAGGTTGCCGTTGACGAAGTCGTTGACCGTGTCGGTCTGCGACGTCCAGTAGTTGCGGAGGTTCGGCTTGATCTTGAGCGCCGTCTCCTTGGCGGCCGCGATCTGCTCCGTCGTCAGGACGTTCGGGTCGGTCGGGGCCTCGCCGGCCTGACTGCAGTTGATCAGGTGGCCGATCTTGATCTGGGCGACGTCATCGGAGAACAGGGCCATCTTGCCCTTGTACGTCTCGTCGAGCAGGATCTGCCAGGTCTCCTCGCCGCCGACGTTGTCGAAGCTGATCGCGTCGGCGTCGTAGGTCAGGCAGGAGAAGCCGACGTCGAACGGCACCATGTACGGCGTGCCGTCGAGCACCGCACCCGCGGAGATCGCCTCCGGGACGCCGGCGAAGTCCGGCAGCAGGTTGAGGTCGAGCGGCTGGATCAGGCCCGCGTCGCGCCACTGCACCGTGTACGCGATGCAGGGGTGCGAGATGTCGGGGCTGTAGCCCGAGGCGACCTTCGACAGCGCCTGTCCGTCGTCCTCGAGGAACGTGAACTTGAGCGGCGACTCGGAGCCGTACGGGCCCTCCTCGTAGACGCTCCACATCCACGGCGCACCCGCTTCGGGATCGTTGTCGTAGCCGGCCCAGGTGAAGATCTCGATCGGGCCGCCCGGCTCCGAGGCCGGGTCGAAGGAGCCGCCCGCGGCGGCCTCCTCGGCCGTCACGCCGTCGGCCTGGGCCTCGTTGACGCTGTCCGAGCCGCCGTCCGACGACGAACCGCCGCAGGCGGCGAGGAACGCCGCGAGGCCGGTCGCGCCGGACAGGGCCAGAAAGCCCTTCCGGTCCATGTGCTCACGCATTCGGGTCTTCCCTCCCGTTGTCATCGCCCGGCGCACCGTGCGCCGTGGCGGATCCCCCGTTCGCGCTCGCGGCTCCCCCCGCGATCACGAAGCTGTTCTGCGCTGCCCAGTGCAGCGTGATGGTGTCGCCGACCCGCGGGTCGGCGACGGCCGCCTCGTCGTTGAGGCGGTGGACGGTCAGCTTGTCGCCGGTGGGGAGGTCGACGATCAGCTGGGTCATCGAGCCGAGGTAGACGACGTCCGCGATGCGGCCGCCGACGCTGGAGGCGTTGTCTCCGAGGCCCTCGGCCGAGAGGTGGATCTTCTCGGGGCGCACGGTGATCTGCAGGCTGCCGGAGCCCTGGTCGCTGAGCGCGGCGATGCGCTGGCCCTCGGAGAGGTCCATGATCGCGCAGCCGCCCGCGCTCCGGTCGACGCGCAGGTTGACGAGGTTCGAGGTGCCGATGAAGCCCGCGACGAACGCGGAGGCGGGGTGCTCGTAGATCTCGCGGGGGCCGGCGCACTGCTCGACGATGCCGTTGTTCATGACCGCGATGCGGTCGGACATCGTCAGTGCCTCCTCCTGGTCGTGCGTCACGTAGACGAAGGTGGTGCCGGTGCGGACCTGGATCTCCTTGAGCTCGAGCTGCATCTCCTTGCGCAGCTTGAGGTCGAGGGCGCCGAGCGGCTCGTCGAGGAGCAGGGCGGCGGGGCGGTTGACGAGGGCGCGGGCCAGGGCGACGCGCTGCTGCTGGCCGCCGGAGAGCTGCGCGGGCTTGCGCTTCTCGAAGCCCTCGAGCTGCACCGAGCGGATCGCCTCGGCGGCGCGCGACTTGATCTCGTCGCGCTTGACCTTCTTGATCTTGAGGCCGAACTCGACGTTGTCCTGCACGGTCATGTGCGGGAACAGCGCGTAGGCCTGGAAGACCATGTTCACGTTGCGCTTGGCGGGCGGGACGGTCGTGACGTCCGCGCCCTCGAGGGTGACGGTGCCGATGGTCGGCACCTCGAACCCCGCGATCATGCGCAGCGTCGTCGTCTTGCCGCAGCCCGACGGGCCGAGCATGGAGAAGAACTCCCCCTCGGCGATGTTCAGGTCGATGTCGTCGACGACGACGTTGTCGCCGAACGCCTTCGTCACTCCGCTCAGAACGATGTGGCCGTCCACGGTCCTCCCCCGGGTCTCCCTCCCGTATGGGCGTATTATGGTCGCGTCGCCGACGATTGCAAGCGGGTGGGGTGGGACGGACCACTCCGTGGACCCGCAGGCGGCTTGACAGCGGGGGTCGCCGGCCCGACCCTGCGCCCATGCCCAACCGCAGCGCCCCCGCGATCGGCACCGACCGCCGCGCCGAGCTGCTCGCCGCCGTGGTGCGCGTGATCGCGCGGCGCGGCTACGCGGACACCCGCTTCCAGGACGTCGCCGACGAGGCGGGCGTCGCCGTCGGCACGCTGCAGCACCACTTCGGGACGCGCCGGCGGATGCTGCTCGAGGCGCTGCAGACGTGGATCGACGAGACCGACGCCCAGGTCGAGGTGCTGCGCACCGGGCAGGGCGACCCCTGGCAGCGCCTGCAGGTGCTGCTCGTCTACCTCGGGACGCGGCTCGGCGAGCGCGTCGACTCGTGGCGGATGTGGCTCGACTTCCTCGGGGCCGCGCTGCGCGACCCGGAGCTGCGCGGCTCGGGCCGGCGCTCGAACATGCGCTGGATCACCGCGATCGCGGACGTCGTGCGGGAGGGCGAGGCGGCCGGGGTCTTCGACCCGGTGGCGTCGGCCGAGGAGGTCGCCGACGTCCTCGGCGCGCTGTTCGACGGGATCGCGCTGCAGATCTACGCGCTCGACTCCGACGCGAGCGGCTCGGAGCTCGTCGACCGGCTGATCCACACGGCCGAGGCGCTGCTCCGCCCGCGCGCCTCCTAGGCGGTGCCCGCACCGCCGCGCGCGCCGGCGTGGGATCATTGCGGCGTGGCCGACCAGCCGTCCAAGCGCCGCACGTCCACCGCGGCCCTCCTGCGCGAGGCCATCGACGCGCGTCCCGAGACGGACACGCGCCCGTGGAGCGAGTTCGCGCAGGAGTTCGCGGACCGCCACGGGCTCAAGTCGGTCGGCAGCGTCCAGGTCCAGATCAGCCGCATCCTGCGCGAGCGGGGCGCCGTCGGGCCGCGCCGGCCGCGCCCCCAGGGCGACCGCGTGCCGCCGCGGCTCGGGCCGCTGGGCGAGGCGCTGCTCGCCGCGGCCGGCTCGGCCTCGCTCGAGGCCTCCGTGCAGGCCGTGCTCGACGGCGCGACGCCGCCGCCGGACGACGCCGTGCGGCTCGCGGCCGCCGTGCTCGAGCGCGCCGCGGGCGACCCGGCGCTCGCCGAGCGGCTCGAGGCGGAGCGGACGCGGCTGCGGGGGGCGGGCCGGTGAGGCGGCCCGTCGTGGAGGCCGCGGCCGTCGAGGCCTTCGCCGGCTACCTCGCCGACGTCTGGGGCGCGCGGCCCCTGGCCGCCGAGTCCGACCTCGATCCCGTGCTCCTGCGCGCCCTGCGCGGCGACCGGCTGCGCTTCGAGCGCGAGGCCGAGAGCGGGGGCGAGGACCCCGTCTGGCGCGAGGCGATCCGGCGGCGCTACGACCGCCCCATCCCCGAGGGCGAGGGGGCCGTGGCCGCAGCGCTCGCGGCGGGCGGCTGGCGCGACCTGATCGCCGTCGACCTCTCGCGCGTCTGGGTCGAGGTGCTCACCCTGGGCGTCTGGGCCGACGCGCTCCTGCGCGTCCTGCCCGCGGGCGACGTGCTCTCGTGCGGCTGCAACGCCGGCTACCTCGAGGCGTGGCTCGCGTCCCGCCACCCGGACCGCCGCTTCGTCGGCGTCGACCTCGCCGAGGGCGCGATCAGCGCCGGACGGGACCGGCAGGCCGCCACCGGGGACGGCGCGCTTGAGCTGCGCGTCGGCGCCTACGGCGACCTCGCCCGCGCCGGCGAGCGCTACCCGGTGGTGCTGGTCCTGTCCGGGCTGCTCGAGCAGTTCCGGGCGGGCGACGCGGAGACCGCGGAGGGGATCGCCCAGATCAGCGCGGCGCTGGAGCCGAAGGGCGCGCTCGTCCTCGCCGAGGCGCGCCTCGCCGAGCGCGCCGGGGCGACGACGCGGGCCCTCGCCGACGCGCGGCTCGGGATCGCCGACTGCGCGATCCTCGGCGGGCGCGGCTCGCGGCCCCTGCGCCACCTCGTGGAGCGCCAGCCGATGGGGGCCTGGCGGCCCCTGATCGGGGTGGTGGCGCGTCAGGGCGCGGCGGGCCCGATCGCCGTGGCCGACGCCTGCCGTCGCGCGGCGACGGCCTGGGACGGCCCGTTCACGGCGTTCGCCGAGGGCCAGGCGGACTGGACGGACCGCAACCTGGCGCGCGCCTGGGCGGCGGGCGCCGTGGCGCCGCTCCTCTAGTCGACCCAGAGGCGGATGTCGCCGAGCCCATCGGCGGCGGCCTCGGCCATCTGGCCGGGGTCGAGATGCTGCGCCGGGCAGATCGCGCCGGTCAGGATCACGTCGCCGGGGCGCAGCTCGACGCCGTGGCGGTCGGCGGCGGCGCTCAGCCAGGCCAGCGCGGCGAGGGGGTGGCCGAGCACCTCGGAGGCGGGCATGAAGCCGCTCGTCTCGCCGTCGACCTGCAGCTTCACCATCGTCTGGTCGAGGGCCAGCGGGTCGTAGTCGGGGTTCCACTCGCCGAGCACGCAGCCGTACTGGAGGATCCCGTCGGCGATGTTCGTGGCGAGGTCGGCGGCGGCGCGCTGCTCCACGACCTCCATCGCGATCGCGACGGCGTCCACGGCGGCGGCCGCCTCGCGCTGCGAGACGGGTCCGGCGAGGGGCGCGCCGAGGCGCAGCGCGATCTCGGGCTCGACGCCGAGGCCGCTGCCGCGCGGGCTCGGGATCTCGCCCTCGCCCGCGTAGGCGTGCTGGCCGAGCAGGCCCGCGAACACCGGCTCGCTGGCGCCGTTGCGCTCCTGCGCCGTCGCGTTGGTGAAGCCGACCTTCCAGCCGATCCGCGGACCGCCGCCGTCGGCCGACAGCAGGTCGAGCAGGGCGAGGTGGGCGGCGTAGGCCGCGTCGAGGTCCGCCGGCACGAGGTCGTCCGGCAGCACCGCGTCCGCGTGCGCGCGGCGCAGGTCGCAGAGCGCCTGCGCGGTCCTCCGGGCTGCGTCGTCCACGGCCGGGAGACTATCGCCAGTCGGTAGAATCGGCCGCATGGCCACCCCGACGACGGAGCTCGCACCGGGCACCGGCGACCCGGCGCGGCCCTTCACGGACCCCGCCCACGCGGACGCCGACCTCGCGATGCTCGGGCGGCTGCAGGCGATCCTCGCCGCGCACGCCGCGGACGGCGGGCGCGACGGGCGCTGGACGGATGCGGACGGCGCGGTCCACTGGCTGGTCGTGCCCGACTGGGAGGCCCTCGCCGCCGCGCGCCCGGCGGTCGGCGTTGGCTTCTTCGGGCAGGCCCTCGACGTCGACCACGAGCCGATCAACGCCGTGGAGGCCGAGATGATGGAGCGCCTCGAGCGCTACCCGGGCCTGCTCGCCTACTACAACGTCGAGTTCCGGCAGGGCGACGGCACGAGCCAGTGGGGCAACCTCGTCGTGTTCGCCGACCGGGCGTCGCGGGAGCACCTCAACAGGGAGTCGCTGCACCGGACGGCCGTCGACCGCTCGCCGCGCCACTACGACTCGCTGCGCCTGCACCGGATCGTGCTGCCCGGCGGCGCGCTGGGCCGGACGCCGCCCGCGCTCGACGAGTCGCTGCTCTTCGACTTCCGGAGCGATCCGACCTGGATCGCCCTGCGCCGGCCCTAGGGCCTAGCGGCGCACCTCGACGCTCGTCGACTTGACGACGGCGGTGGCGGTGTCGCCCGGCTTGAGGCCGAGCTCCTCGACGGCCTCGGCGGTGATGATCGAGACCACGCGGTAGGGGCCGCAGGCGAGCTCGACCCGGCCCATCAGCCCGTCGGTCTCCACGGAGACGACGGTGCCCTCGAGCTGGTTGCGGGCCGAGACGCCCGTCCGGGGGGCGCGGTCGGAGAGCAGCGCGCGCAGCTGCGCGGCGTCGATCGTGCGCTGGCCGCCCTCGGAGCGGTCGAAGGCGACGCGGCCCTCCCGCTCCCAGCGCCGCAGCGTGTCGACGCTGACGCCGAGGATGGCGGCGGCCTGCCCGATGCGGATCTGCTCGCCCACGGCGCGAGGCTACCAGCCGGCTCCGGGCGTCGGCCGCCCGGCCGGCGACCAGGCGGCGGGCAGCTTGGCGACGGCGAGGACGACGGCGCTGAGGGCGAGCAGCACGATGCCGAGGGCGATCGCGGCGTCGAGGTCGACGGCGAGCTCGGCGTAGACGGCGAGGG
>JBEGMS010000179.1:0-5182 GCA_041182985.1 Actinomycetota bacterium | reverse complement strand
GGCGCGCGCGAGCACCTCCGCCGGGGTCGGCAGCGCGCGGCTGATCCGGTAGGCCGCGGCCCGCAGCTCGGCGATCCGGGAGACGAGCCGCGGCGAGCCGGACGCGTCCCCGATCACGAGGTGCAGGAGCGCGTCGCGCTCCGACCAGGCCTCGAACGGCTGCAGCCCGACCATGCCCTCGACGATCGACTCGAGCAGCGCGCACTGCTCGGGCGTCGCCCGCTCGGCGGCGAGCGCCGCCGCGCCCCCCTCGACCACGGAGCGCTCGGTGGCGAGGTCCTCGAGGTCGGCGGCCGACGGGGCCTCCGCCGCAGCCAGCACGGCCTCGGCCGCGCCCTGCGTGACGAACGTGCCGCCGCCCCGGCCGCGGCGCGTCTCGATCAGCCCGGCGCTGCGCAGCACGACCAGGGCGCTGCGCAGGGACGCCGCCGAGATGCCGAGGGCGGAGGCGAGCTGGGTCTCCGAGGGCAGCCGGTCGCCGGGCCGGAGCAGGCCGAGGCCGATCGCCTCGCCGAGGCGCGCGACCGTCTCGGCCACGGCCCCGGCCCCGCGGACGGGCGTGAAGACGGTGCGCTCGACGAGGCGCTGCACGGTCTCCCGCTCGGTCTCGCGCGTGGCGGTGCTCATGCGTCCACGTCGATCGCGGCGTCCTCGATCATCTCCTCGAGCTCGTACGAGTCATGCGCCGCGCGCATGTGCCCGTTGACGAGCTCGATCAGCTCCTCGATCGAGTCCGCGGTGACGACCTCACCGCACCTGTCCTCGTTGCAGGACCACTGCTTGGCCATCGCGCTACCCCGCCTCGATGCCGATCACGAAGTCCAGGTTCGGATCGAGGATGTCGTCGATCAGGGTCTGGTCCGGCGTGATGTTGAGCTCGCGGCAGCGGTTCTTGTAGTGGCGCACCTTCTGCAGCTGGTACTTCTGGAGGTCGAGCTCCGGCACGAAGCGCTGGTACTCGAGCATGCCGATCGCGTTGCCGCGGTAGAGGTTGATGGCGTCGTGCACGACCTGCTCGAGCTCGGGGCGCTGCTCGATCAGCTGGCGGCAGGCCGCCGTGCCGAACGTGATGTGCCGGCCCTCGTCGGCCACGATCTGCTTGAAGCCGTGGCGCAGGGTGCCGAGCTTGCCCCAGATGTCGCAGGTGTCGATGACGATCTCGTAGGACGGCATCGTGAGGACGCCCTCGACCCAGATGTTGTAGAGGGTCGAGAAGCGGACGAAGCCCTCCTCGACGGCCGCGAGATCGCCCGCGTGGCAGGCGTCGATCAGCTGGTGGCCGAAGTACGGCAGCCCCTCGTAGACGGGCTCGCCGGTCTGGTAGCGGCCGGACGGATCGACGGTCTTCTCGCGCTCGATCCAGTACTGGCTGAGCTCGTCCACGTCGACGGCGCCGACGACGCGCTCGTGCCACATCGCGAAGAACTGCGAGTGGCGGGCCTCCTCCATCATGAAGCTGGACAGGAACATGGTCCAGTCGAACTTGCCGAGGACGTGGGCCGCGTAGATCATCGGCAGCGTCTCGTCGGTGACCTCCTGCTCGCCGCCGAGGAAGCGGACGGTGATCATCACGATGCCGCGCTGCTGCTCGGGGGTCAGCTCCTGGAAGTCACGCGCGTCCGCCTCGTAGTCGAACTCGCCCGGGTCCCAGAACTTCCGCATCGCCTTCTCGTACTTGCGGTAGATGGAGCCGGCCATCATCTCGCGCGTGAAGCGCAGCCGGGAGTCGAGCGTGCGCTCGGGCTGGTCCTCGATCGTCGCCATGTCCTCGTCCCTCTCTCGTCGGGTAGAACGTTGAAACCAGAGGTTATGGTAATCGCCGGTGGTTCCCTGTCAAGGGTGCCCGGCAGACGCCGTGTTCTTTTCGCTATCGTCCAAATAGCGTGAAGAAAACCGACGCCACCCTGGACGACCTCCGACACCTCGTCGCTCTGTCGGTGCTGTCCCCGCGCCTCGCCGGCCCCGACCGCGACGCGGTGGACCGCATCATCGGCGACCTCTCCGTGCGCATCGGCCCCGTCGTGTCGAAGCGCCGGGCAGCTGCGGTGCTCGGGATCTCCGTGCCGGCACTCGACGAGTGGATCCGCCGGGGGCGCGTCGAGGTCACCGCGACGCAGGCGGCGCGTGCGGGCGTCGATACCGCCTCGCTCATCCGCACGGCCGCCCTCGTGCCGCCGGGCGCCAGCCGGCCGGGCCGCGCCGTCGACCGGGCGCTCGAGGAGCAGCGCCGGCGCCAGGAGGTCTGGCGGCGGAACGAGGCGGTCACGGCCGCCGAGGGCCGCGCCTTCGCGGCGCTGCCGTTCGCGGAGCGGATCGCCCAGCTCGAGCGCCACTACAAGACGATCGGGGTCCTCGCGAGCGTGCGCCGCCGCCCGCGCGCGGACGTGCAGCGGTCGACGGAGGCGGCGACCGGCTGATGGAGAGCATGCCGCTGGACCTGGTCGACCTGCTCCGCGCCCTCGACGAGCACGGCGTCGACTGCGTGGTGATCGGCGGCGTCGCCGTCGGCCTCCATGGCCACCCCCGGGCGACCAAGGACCTCGACATCATGATCGCTCCGAACCCGGAGAACGTGGCCCGGCTCTGGGCCTTCATCGAGGCCTCCGACGCGAGCCCGCTGGCGGTCGGGGACTTCGAGGAGCGGGAGCTCCCGCTGCCGTTCACGCCCGAGGCCATCCTCGAGGGCGGTGGCAACTGGCTCCTGCGCACGCGCTACGGCCGGCTCGACGTGATGCAGTACGTCGAGGGGGCCCCGGCCTACGCCGACCTCCTCGCCCGCAGCGAGGCCGGCGACCTCGAGGGCCTCTCGTCGCCGGTCCGCTTCTGCAACCTCGACGACCTCCTGGCGATGAAGCGCGCGGCGGGACGGGCGGTCGACCTCGGCGACATCGAGCGGCTCGAGCAGATCAACCGCGCGCCGGACGACTGATCGGAGCCGCTCGGCTAGGATTTCTAGGCGCGCCTAGATCTCCATGTCCGACGACGTCCTCCTCGCCTTCCTGGTCACCCTCGCCGCGGGGCTCGCGACCGGCATCGGCAGCGCGATCGCGTTCCTCGCCAAGACCACGAACCGGGGCTTCCTGTCGGTCGCGCTCGGCTTCAGCGCAGGCGTGATGATCTACGTGTCGTTCATGGAGATCATGCCCAAAGCCCAGGTGCGCCTGGAGGCGGCCGAGGGCACGCTCGGGGGCTACGCCTGGCTGACCGCGGGCTTCCTCGCGGGCATGCTGCTGATGGCGGTCGTCGACCGCGTGATCCCCTCCTTCGGCCACCCGCACGAGCCGATGCCCGTCGAGATGCTCGGCAACGAGACGGCCCGCGGCGAGTACCTGCAGCAGGGGGCGCTCAAGCGGATGGGCGTCTTCACCGCGCTCGCCATCGCGATCCACAACTTCCCCGAGGGGCTCGCCACGTTCCTCGTGCTGCTCGAGGACCCCACGGTCGGCATCGCGATCGCCGTCGCGATCGCGATCCACAACATCCCCGAGGGCATCGCGGTCTCCGTGCCGCTGTACTACGAGTCCGGCCGGCGCGGCAAGGCCTTCCTGTACTCGCTCGCCAGCGGCCTCGCCGAGCCCCTCGGAGCGATCATCGGCTACATCGTCCTGCGCCCGTTCCTCACCGACACCTGGCTCGGCGCGATCTTCGCGGGCGTCGCCGGCGTGATGGTCTTCATCGCCCTCGACGAGCTCCTCCCCACCGCCCGCGCCTACGGCCGGCCGCACCTCGCGATCTACGGGATGATGGCCGGCATGGCGGTGATGGCGGCGTCGCTCGTGCTGTTCAAGATCTAGGCTGACGCGGATGGCGGACACGGGCGACCGCAGCCGGCACTGGCCGGCGATCGAGCGCAAGCACGGGCAGCCGGTCGACCACTGGCTCGCGCTCGTGCGCGGCGTCGAGAGCGGGCGCTACGCGGACCAGATGGCGCTGCTCCAGGAGGGGCACGGCTTCAGCCGGGCCCACGCCAACGCCGTGGTGCAGTACGCACGCGGCTCGACCTCCTCGAGGCGCTTCAGCGACCTCGACGGCTACCTCGCCGGCCGGGACGCGGCCACGCAGGCCACGGTGCGGCGCATCCTCGACGTCGTCACCGCGGCCTACCCCCAGCTCGAGCTCGTCCTGGCCTGGAACCAGCCGATGCTCAGGGACGCCACGGGCTACGTGTTCGGGGTGTCGGCGCTAAAGGGCCACATCCTGATCGCGCCGTTCGACCCCGGCGCGCTCGCGGCGCTGCGGCCGCGGCTCGAGGGCGACGGCTACGTGGTCAACAGGAAGACCGTGCGGGTGCCGCTCGACTGGCAGGTGGACGAGGCGCTCCTCGTCGACCTCGTCGGCGCCGCGCTCGGCGACTAGGGCCGTCCGCCCCGCGGCGGACAATCCGGGACGGCCGACCGGCACGCACGGGCGGCCCCGACGACGCCCGAAGGAGCCCGCCATGAGCGCGAACCCGGTCGACACGCGGCCCGCCAGGGTCCTGATGATCGCCACCTACGCGGTCGGCGCCGCCGGCCTCGCGCTCGGGTTCTCGTCCGTCGGCGGCGACGACCCCGACCTCGGCCTCGCCGCGCTCCTGGCCGTCGGGGGCGGCGGCCTCCTCTCGTTCGTCCGCCACGCCCTCTTCCACCGCGCCGACGCCGCCCGCATGGGCTGGACGTCGGAGCGGACGAACGCCTTCCAGGTCGAGGTCGGCCTCGCCAACCTCGCCTGGGGCGCCTACGCGGTCCTCGCGGTCCTGCTCGGCTGGGGGCTCGCGGCGGAGTCCGCGGGCTTCCTGGTCTTCGGCCTCTACATGGCGGCCGTCGCCGTCTTCGAGGTGCTCAACGCGGGCGGCGAGAACCGCCGGCCCTGGTCGCAGGTGATCCCGAGCGCCGCCTTCGGGCTGATGCTGCTCACGGTCGGGCTGACGGGGATGAACGCGGCGACCTAGGGCGCGAGCGCCGGAGGGCACGGGCGCCGTATCATCCCCGGAGCACGTCCCCGCCCCCGTAGCTCAGGGGATAGAGCAGCGGTTTCCTAAACCGCGTGTCGGATGTTCGAGTCATCCCGGGGGCATCGGCATCGGTCGGCGAGCGCCGTCGGGCTGGGGCGCCCCTAGAACGTCGCCGAGCAGTCACTGCGGATGTACTGCGGGTTGCGTGCGCCGCCCTGGTTGATGAGGTCGTCGTCGGATAATGCGCGC
>JBEGMS010000178.1:0-5362 GCA_041182985.1 Actinomycetota bacterium | reverse complement strand
GGCCGATGCCGCGCGGCCGCGCAGCGCTCGCCGCTCGGCATCGGCCTCGGCGTGCAGGCGGGGCGCCTCGAGCTGGCGCTCGCCACGGGCCCCGACGAGCCGTGGCTCACGGACGACGACGCGCGCCGGATCGGCAGGATCGCGGCCCGCCTCGCCGCGCGACGGCCGCTCGGGGAGCTGCCGTGAGCGGCCGCGCCCTCGTCACCGGCGGCAGCAGCGGCATCGGCGCCGCGATCTGCCGGCGCCTCGCCGCCGAGGGCTGGCGGGTTGCCGTCGCCGGCCGCAGCGCCGAGCGCGCCGGGTCGATCGCCGACGAGATCGGCGGCGTCGCCGTGGTGGGCGACGTGGCCGACCCGGACCACGATCCCATCGCGCTCGCCGCCGCCGCCCTCGGCGGGCTCGACTGCGCCGTCCTCAACGCCGGGGTCATCGCCGACGCCGACCTCGCCGGCACCGGCGCCGACGACTGGGAGTGGCTGCTCGAGGTCAACGTGCTGGCCGTCCACCGCCACGCCCGTTCCGCGCGCGCGCACCTCGCGGCGACGGGCGGCTCGATCCTGATGACCGCGTCGGACGCGGGGGTCTGGGGCGAGCCCGCGATCGCCGGGTACTCCGTGACCAAGCGGATGGTGCTGCAGCTGATGCGCTGCCTCGCCGCCGAGTGGGGCCCCGAGGGGATCCGCGTGAACGCGCTCTGCCCCGGCGACACGGCCCCCGGCATGGTGACGACCACGGCCGGCCGCCGCGAGCCCGGGGCCACCGAGGGCTGGCTGCCCCCGCCGCTCGGGGCGACCGTGCAGGCCGGCGACGTCGCCGGCGCCGCCGCCGTCCTCGTCGGGCCCGACGCGGCGCGCGTGACCGGCGTGGGGCTCCTGATCGACGCCGGCATGCGCGCCTCCTCGACGGGCTGGCGGATCGGCGGCGGCGCGTGAGCCTGCTCGTCGTCGGCACCGACGGCCCGGTGGTCCGCGCGCTCCGCGATGCGCAGCCGCCCGCCGACCCCGGGGGCGTGCTCGCCGCGATCGGGGACGCGCGGCCGAGCGAGCTCGTGATCGTGGCGCTGCCGGCCCCCGCCGGTCCCGTCGGGGCGATGCCCACCGACGCGCTCGCAGAACTCGTCGGGCGGATGCTCACGCCCGCGTTCACGGCCGCGGCCGCCCTGGCCGATGGCGGCGAGGCGGTGCGGATCGCGATCGTCTGCCCAGCGGGCGGCGTCCTGCCCGACCACGCCGATGGCGCGCGCTCGGTGGCCGCGGCCGGCCTCGCGATGCTGGCCGAGATCTGCGCGGCCACGCCCGGCCTCACCGCCAACGCGATCGCGGTGGCGGATGACGTGCCGGCGGCGGAGACGGCGGAGGCCGTGCGCTTCGCGCTGGCGCAGCCGTCGCTGAACGGCGCCACGATACGACTGGACGGCGGGCGCGATGCCGCGCTCGCCGCGGAGACCCGAGCGGAGGGGGACTGACGGATGGCGGACCAGCGGCTCCAGGGCAAGGTGGCCCTCGTGACGGGCGCGTCGAGCGGCAACGGCCGCGCGATCGCCCTGCGCTACGCGGCGGAGGGCGCGGCGGTGGTCTGCGCCGACATCCGCCCCCTGCCGATCGAGGGCAGCTGGGAGGACCCGGTCGCCACGCACGAGGAGATCGAGCGCCTCGGCGGGCGCGCCGCGTGGGCCGCGTGCGACGTCACGGACGGCGCGCAGGTCGCGGCGGCGGTCCAGACCGCGCTCGACGCCTTCGGGGGCCTCGACATCGCCGTCGCCAACGCCGGCATCTCACCCAAGGCCCATCCCCTGCGCGACGAGCCGTTCGAGGACTACAAGCGCGTGCAGGCGGTCAACGTCGACGGCGCCTGGTGGACCTGCCGCGAGGCCTCGCGGGCGATGGTCGAGCAGGGGCGCGGCGGCAGCATCGTCACCCTCGCCTCGATCGCCGGGATCACCGGCGTGCAGACGGGCAACCACTACAACATGAGCAAGGGCGCCGTCGTGCAGCTGACGCGCACGCTGGCGATCGAGCTCGCGCCGCACATGATCACGGTCAACGCGATCTGCCCCGGCTGGGTGCGCACCGCGATGACCCGCGACATGTGGGACGAGCCCGACCGGCTCGCCGACCTCGAGCGGCGCACGCCGATGGCCCGGCTCGGCGAGGTCGAGGACATCGCCGGTGCGGCGTTCTTCCTCGCCTCGGACGACTCCCGCTGGCTGACCGGCGCGATCCTCCCGGTCGACGGCGGCTACTCCGCGCTGTGACGGGTCCGGACTGGGGTGACCCGCGGATGGTGCGGGCGCGCGCCGACGTCGCCGTCTGGGACGTCGGGGCGGGCGACCCGGTGCTGGTGCTGCACGGCTTCCCCGACTGCCCTCAGGGGATGGCGCCGCTCGTCGATCGGCTCGTCGCAGCGGGCTTCCGCTGCCTGGTGCCGAGCCTCCCGGGCTACGATCCCTCGGCGCCCGTCGACGACTACCGCACGGCAGCCATCGCCGGGGACATGATCGCGGTCCTCGACGCCCTCGGGCTCGGCGCCTGCCCGGTGGTCGGCCACGACTGGGGCGGCTGCGTCGCGCTCGACCTCGGCGCCGAGCACCCCGAGCGGGTCGGGCACGTCGTCTCGCTGGCCATCCCCCACCCCGACGGCTTCGCCGCCCGCCGGAACGACCTCCAGGAGCAGAAGACCGCGGCCTACGCGTGGATCCTCGCCTACTCGGGGTCGGCGGCGCGCCTCGCCGCCGACCCGGTCTGGCTCGACCAGATCCACGCCGAATGGTCGCCGGGGCTCGAGCGGGCCGAGTGGGACCTCGCGAAGGCGGTGCTCGCCCGCCCCGGCGTCGGCGAGGCCGTGCACCGCTGGTACCGCGACGACTTCGAGGCGACAGGCGGCACGGGCGACGTGCGGGTGCCGACCCTGATGCTGCACGGGTCGGCCGACGGCTGCATCCGCCCGGCCTGCTTCCGAGGCTTCGAGGAACGCTTCCCCGCCGGCCTCGACCTCGAGGAGCGACCCGGGGTCGGCCACTGGCTGCACGTCGAGGACCCGGACGGGATCGCCGCCCGGATCGTCGCGTTCCTCAGGGCCGGCTGAGGAACTCGGCCAGCGTCCGCGCGGCGGGACTCGGGCGCCGCGCCGGCAGGATCGCGTACCACTCGCGCGTCGGCGGCGCGGGCACGACGTCGAGGCGGACCACCTGCCCCGCGTCGATCTGCTGCTGGACGCTGACCAGCGGCACGAGCCCGACGCCGAGGCCGACCATCGCCGCGGCCGCGATCGCGCCGTTCGAGCCGATCGTGGTGATCGGCGGATCGATCTCCACGCTCGAGAGGTACTCGTCGACGAGCCGGCGCGTGCCTGAGGCCTCCTCGCGCACGAGCCACGTCTCGCCCGCCAGGTCCGCGAGCGGGATCCCGCTGCGCCCGGCCAGCGGATGCTCCGGGGAGGCGACGACGACGTGCGGGTTGGGGCCGATCGCCAGCGCCTCGTAGCCGTCGTCCGGCGCGCGGCCGCCGACGGCGATGTCGGCCTCACGGCCCGCGAGGCGGCCCAGGACCTCCTCGCGATTGCCGATCTCGAGCTGGATCGGGATCTCAGGATGCTCCTCGCGGAATCGGCGCAGGAGGGGCGGCAGGAGCGACTCGGCGGCCGTGTAGACGGCGGCGATGCGCACCGTGGCGCTGGTGGCGTCGGCCGCGGTGCGGGCCAGGCGCGTGCCCTGGTCGAGCAGCCCGAGTGCCTCGCGCGCGTGCGGGAGGAAGGCCTCGCCGGCCGGGCTCAGCTTGAGCCCGCGCCCCTCGCGCTCGGTCAGGGGCACCCCGACCTCCTCGCTCAGCGCGGCCAGGCTGCCCGACACCGAGGGCTGCGAGATCCGCAGCGCCTCGGCGGCCGCGCGCACCGAGCCGTGCTCGGCGACGGCGATGAACGTGCGCAGCTGGGAGAGTGTCATAGCCACAAGGCTATGGATTACACACGATCTGCTGTTGGAAGTCCATGTGTGCATCGCTAGGGTGTCCCCATGCCCAACAAGGACCGCCTCCACCGCTCCGAGCTCGCCGTGCCCGCCTCCAACCTGCGCATGCTCGAGAAGGCCCCCGCCGCCGGCGCCGACATCGTCTTCCTCGACCTGGAGGACGCCGTCGCCCCCGACGACAAGGTGCAGGCCCGCGCCAACGCGATCGACGCCCTCACCTCGCAAGACTGGTCGGCCTGCGCCGTCAGCGTGCGCATCAACGGCCTCGACACCCACTGGGCCTACCGCGACGTGGTCGACATCGTCGAGGCCGTCGGCAACCGGCTCGACATGATCCTCGTCCCCAAGGTCGGCCGTCCGTCCGACCTCGAGTTCGTCGCGATGCTGCTCAGCCAGATCGAGCAGGCCCACGGCTACGACCCGATCGCGCTGACCGCGCTGATCGAGACGGCCCCGGGCATGGCCAACGTCGAGCGGATCGCGGAGACCTGCCCGGACCGGCTCGAGGCCCTGTCGTTCGGCGTCGCCGACTACGCCGCCTCCACCCGTGCCCGCACCGTCGTGATCGGCGGCGTGACGCCCGAGTACGCGGTCCTGACCGACCCGGACGCCGCCGGTGATCGCGCGCTGCACTGGGGTGACCCCTGGCACTTCGCCCTGTCGCGCATGATCGTCGCCTGCCGTGCCAACGGCATCCGCCCGATCGACGGGCCCTTCGGCGACTTCAACGACCCGGACGGCTACCGGATGGCAGCCCGCCGCGCCGCCGCGCTGGGCTGTGAGGGCAAGTGGGCGATCCACCCGTCCCAGATCGAGCTGGCCAACGAGATCTTCTCGCCGCTGCCCGAGGAGATCGACCGCGCCCGCCGGATCATGGTCGCGATGGAGGAGGCCGCCCGCGAGGGTCGCGGCGCCGTCTCCCTCGACGGCCGCCTGATCGACGCCGCCTCGATCAAGATGGCCGAGAACGTGATCGCCCGCGCGGACCGGCTGCCCGGGGCCTGATGGCGGCGGCGCGCGCCCCAGCCGGTGGGACGCTGCGCGGCGACGAGGAGCTGCTCGAGACGCTCCTCCTCGAGGCCATCGCCGCGGCCGAAGGGCCAGCGGGCGCCGAGGCGGTCGCGCGCGTGGCCCGGCTGCACGCCCACGCCGCGGACGCCCGCCGAGGCGACCCCGACGCCGCTGCGCGCCTGCGCCGTGACGCAGCCGGCCTCCCCCGCCGGGAGGCCCTCGTGGTCGGCAAGGCGCTCCTGATGCGGCTGCAGGCCGCAAACGTCGCCGAGGAGCGCGAGCGCATCCGGCGGCTCGAGGGATCGTCCGCGCGGCGGGCCTCGCTCGCCGACGCCCTGCGGGACGTCGAGGACCCGGCCGCCCTGCGCGCGCACCTCGACGACCTGC
>JBEGMS010000177.1:0-2577 GCA_041182985.1 Actinomycetota bacterium | reverse complement strand
GACGGCGTGCAGGTAGGTGTCGCGCAGGGCGCGCGGGCGCAGCAGGTGCCGCTCCCAGAACCACGGCAGCTGGCGCTCGGCGACGAGTCCGAGCGGGCGCAGCGGGTCGTGACGGCGCGGCCGCAGCGCGATCGCCGGCGTCTGGCAGAGCGGGCTGCCGCTGGACGGATCGCTGCCGCACTGGTCGCACCAGCCGCTCCCGCAGCAGCCGGCGCGGGGGCGGTGCAGCCGGAAGCTGCGTCCGGTCGCCGGCGCGCCGGACGCGAGGGCCGCCGCGGCGACCGATGCCTCAGGCAGGACCTGGGTGGGCTTCACAATGTGATACGATATCACACATGTCGAACGCCGAAGCGGTCTCGCCCAGCGCCCCCCTCGACACCGCGGGCGCCGTCCCGCTGAACAGTGTGACGGGTCGCGTGGTCCGCGACTACCTCGGCGTGCAGCCCGGCGAATCGCTCGTCGTGATCGTCGACGACGGGGCCGACGCGGCCGTCGCCGAGTCGCTCTACCGCCAGGGCCTCGAGGCCGGCGCCGACGCCGCGCTGATCCGCACGCCGATGCGCGCTCACTCCGGAGCTGAGCCCTCCGCCGCGGTCGCCGCCGCGATGCGCGACGCCGACGTCGTCGTCAACGTGACGAAGCGCAGCCTGTACCACACGCGCGCCACCGGCGAGGCCCGGGCGGCCGGCACGCGCGGCGCGTTCAACTCGCCGTCCACGCTCGACGCCTGGACGCACGGCGCGATGACGGCGGACTTCGCGGCGATCCGCCGGGAGGCGGAGCGGGTCGCCGACCGCCTGCGCGGCGCCGACCGCGTGCGCGTCACCTCCCCGGCCGGCACGGACGTCGAGATGTCGATCCTCGGCCGCGACCCCAAGGCCTGGTTGACCGGCATCTGCCGCAACCCGTCTGAGGTGTCGGCCTACCCCGGCGGCGAGGTGTCGCTGCCGCCGCTCGAGGGCACGACGAACGGCGTCATCATCCTCGAGCACGTGATGACCGACATCGGGCGGCTCGAGACGCCGATCCGGCTCGAGGTCGTCGACGGCCTCGTGACCGCCATCTCGGGCGGCGAGGAGGCGGCGCGCCTCGAGCGCCTGATCGAGGGCGTCGAGGGCGCCCGCAACATCGGGGAGCTCGGCATCGGCCTCAACCCCCTGGCCCGCCTCGGCGCGGACATCACCGAGGCCAAGAAGCGCGCCGGCACCGCCCACATGGCGATCGGCGACAACGCGGGCGGGTACGGCGGCGTCGTCGAGTGCGACCTGCACCTGGACGGGATGCTCTTCGACCCGACGATCGAGGTCGACGGCCGGCCCCTGATGGTCGACGGGGACCTGCGCCTGTGAGCTCTGCCGCCGTCCGGCAGCGCACCCGGGCGCTCGAGGGCGCGGGTCTGCGCACGTTCGGGACCGACGACCCGATCGTCTGGGAGCGCACGGAGGGCGTCCGCGTCTGGGACGCCGACGGCCGCGAGTACCTCGAGATGAACGGCGGGTTCGCGGCGGCCTCGGTCGGCTTCTGCCACCCCCGCGTGACCGCGGCGATCGCCGCCCAGGCCGGGGTCATGACCCACTGCCCGTCAGCGGCGCCGTCGGGGGTGCGCGCGGCGTTCTACGAGCGCCTGGTGGGCATCGCGCCCGACCCGCTGACGCACGTGATCCCCGCGATCACCGGGTCCCAGGCCACCGAGATCGCGATCGCGCTCGCGCGCGCCGTGACGGGCCGCCGCGAGGTGATCGCCTTCGGCGGCGGCTACGTCGGCCGCTCCCCGGGCAGCGTCGCCTTCGCCGGCAAGCCCGCCTACCGGGCGCCGCTCGGCGTGCCCGCGGGCGGGCAGTTCCTGCCGTACCCCGACCCGTACCGCTCGCCCTGGGCGCTCGGCGCCGACCCCGCCGAGGCCGTGCTCGCGCTGCTCGACCACTACCTCGACGACCCGGGGTCGGGCGTCGAGGCGCCGGCCTGCGTGATCCTCGAGCCCGTCCAGGGCAACGGCGGGGCGGTCGTCCCCGACGACGCCTTCCTGCGCGGCCTCCGCGAGCGCTGCGACCGCCACGGCATCCTGCTCGTGTTCGACGAGATCCAGTGCGGCTTCGGCCGCACCGGGCGGATGTGGGCCTGCGACCACGCCGGGGTCGTCCCCGACCTGATGACGGTCGGCAAGGGCATCGGCGGCGGGCTTCCCGTGTCGGCCGTGCTCGGCCGGGAGTCCGCCATGGGCGCCTGGTCGCCCGACGCGGTCTCGTCCACGTTCCTCACGAACGCGCTCGGCTTCGCCGCGGGCATCGCGGCGATGGACGTGCTCGCGGACGAGGGCCTCGTCGAGCGGGCGGCCGTGCTCGGCGCCCGCGGCCTCGAGCGGCTGCGCGCCGGGCTCGCCGACGTCCCGCACGTCGGCGACGTGCGCGGGCGCGGGCTCCTGCTCGGCGTCGAGCTGGTCGAGTCGCGCGCGACGCGCGCCCCGGCGCGCGAGCGCACCGCGCTGGCGGTCCGCCGCCTGCGCGAGCGCGGCGTGATCGTCGGGCACTCGGGCCGCGCCATGAACGTCGTCAAGCTGTCGCCGCCGCTCGTGGTCGC
>JBEGMS010000176.1:0-5266 GCA_041182985.1 Actinomycetota bacterium | reverse complement strand
CGACCTCCCCCGCCCCGACGACCCCGATGCGATCGTGGAGCGCGACACGGGCTTCGCCGTCCTCCGGCTCGATGCCGCCGCGGCCGCCCGGGTGCTCGAGCGCCACGCCGGCTGGCCGTGCCCCGCGGAGCGGCCCGCGCTCGCGCTCGGGCCGGTGGCCGGCATCCCCGCCCGCGTCCTCCTGCGCGACGACGACGCGCTCGTCGTCGTCCACGCGGCCCTCGCCGCCGAGCTCGAGGAGCGGCTCGCGTGAACGAGCACGTCGAGCGGCAGATCGCGCTGCCCGCGGCCACGCCGCGCGCCTCGTACGACGTCGTGATCGTGGGCGGCGGCGGCCACGGGCTGGCGACCGCCTACTACCTGGCCAGCCGCCACGGCATCACGGACGTCTGCGTCCTCGAGCGCGGCTGGATCGGCGTCGGCAACTCGGGCCGCAACACGACGGTGATCCGCGCCAACTACGGCATCCCCGAGGCCGTCCGCTTCTACCAGCGCAGCCTCGAGCTCTACGAGGGCCTCGAGGCCGAGCTCGGCCGCGACGTCATGCACCGCCGCAAGGGCCTCGTCTGGGTCGCCCACTCGGAGGTCGGCCTGCGCGCCCAGATGGCCCGCGCCGCCCAGAACCGGGCCTACGGCACCGACACCGAGTTCGTCGGGCCGGACCGGATCGCCGAGCTCTGCCCCGACCTCGACCTGGCGGGCGGCGGCGCGTACCCGATCGTCGGCGGCACCTACCACCCGCGCGCCTCGACCGCCCGCCACGACCGCGTCGTGTGGGGCTACGCCGAGGCCGCGGCCCGGCTCGGCGTCGACGTCTGCCCCGGCGTCGAGGTGACCGGCCTCGTGCGGTCCGGTGAGCGCGTGGTCGGCGTCGAGACGGCCGCGGGCCCGATCGCGGCCGGCACCGTCGTCTGCGCCGTCGGCGCCCGCGCCTCGGCCTTCGCCGCTCAGGCGGGCGTGCGCCTGCCCGTCGTCACGCACCCGCTGCAGGCGTTCGTGACCGACCACTACGCGCAGCGGATCGAGCCGGTCGTGGTCTCGAGCGACCTGATGATCTACCTCTCGCAGACGCCCCGCGGTGAGATCCTCGTCGGCGCCGAGATCGACCCGCAGCCCGGCTACGCGACCCGCTCGGGCTTCGACTTCCTGGCCGGCTGCGCGCACCGCGCGATCACGCTCCTCCCCTGCCTGCGCGACCTCCGGATCCTGCGCCAGTGGGGCGGCGCCTGCGACATGACGCCCGACTACTCGCCGATCATCGGCGCCACGGGCGCCGATGGCCTCCTGATCACCACCGGCTGGGGCACGTGGGGCTTCAAGGGCATCCCGGCGGGCGCCTCCGGCCTCGCGGAGCTGATCGGCACGGGCCGCGTGCCCGAGCTGATCGCGCCCTTCGGCCTCGACCGCTTCGCGCGGGACCGGACATGCGCCGACCGCGGCTCGGCGGGGACGCACTGATGGCCCTGCGCATCGACTGCCCGCGCTGCGGCCCGCGCTCCGTGCACGAGTTCCGCTACGGCGGCGAGCTGCGGCGCCCGCCCGACCCGGACTGGGACGCCGAGCGCCGGCTCGTCGACCACGTCTGGATGCGCACCAACGCCGAGGGAGCCGTGCGGGAGCGCTGGTTCCACGCCTTCGGCTGCCGGCGCTGGTGCACCATCGAGCGCGACACCCGCGCCTAGGCGGCGGCGGTCCCGGCCACGAGCGCGGGCCGGTCGATCTCGAAGCCGTCGATCGGCACCGCGGTCGTCCCGTCGAGCGCGAGCTCGCCGAGCGTGCGCCCCACGAGGCTGCCGAACTTCGCGACGTGGGCGGCGCCCAGCCCGACGAGGACCCGCGGCGCGGTCGGGACCCGGTCGATCACGAAGTGGTAGTCGGGCAGGAGGTCGTACACGCAGGAGCGGAAGAGCAGCGGCTCGCCGATCGGGTCGGCGAGGTGCGTGCGCAGGTACTCGAGGACGTCGCGGCTCTGGTCCGGGTCGAAGGTGTTGACCTCGTCCGACAGCTCGATCGGGCTGCCGCCGTGGTCCTCCGACACCTTGATCCCGGGCAGCCCGTAGGCCGGGAAGCCGTAGAAGCACGGGTTGCCGGGGCGCACCCAGACGGGGAAGCGCTCCGGCCGGTAGCGCTCGAGGTCGGGCATGCGCACGTAGGCGACCTGGGCGCGGCGCAGCTCCATCGGCACCTGCCAGATCCCGCTCAGGACGCGGTTCGTCCAGCGGTTGCAGGCGACGATCACGTGGTCCGCGTCGACGTGGCCCGCGTCCGTGTGGATGCGCACGCCGTCCGCACCCGGCTCGAGCCGCGTGACCTCGGTGCCGGCCCGGATCTCCGCCCCGTGCGCCTCCGCGAGGGCGATGTGGGTGGCGCAGGACAGCCCGATGTCGATCAGGCCGCCCTCCGGCTGGAACAGGCCCTCCGTGTCCTCGGGCAGGCGCCACTGCGGGAAGCGGCGCATGATCTCGGCGGCGTCGAGCCGCTCGTAGGGGTGCCCCGCCGCGTCCATCGAGGTCGCGTTCAGCCCCATCTGGCGGACCGAGTCGTCGACGGCGGTCTCGTAGAACTCGAGGCCGCCCGTGTGGATCACGAAGCGCTTGCCGGACTCCGCCTCGACCTCGTGCAGGGCGTCGAACATCTGCCGCGTCATGCGCGTGTAGAGCGGCGAGAAGTAGCTGTGGCGGATCACGCGGGAGTGATCCTGCGAGGAGCCGCGCTGGTGCCCGAGCGGGAACTGCTCGAAGGCGACCACGTCGGAGCCGAGCCGCCGGGCCAGCCAGTAGGCGGCGCCGCTGCCGATCGCGCCGAGGCCGATGACCGCGCAGGTGAAGCGGGTCCGACCCGTCGTGGCGTGCTGGATCCCCATGGTCAGACCCCCAGGTGCTCGATGTCGCGGATGGCGAGCGCGATGCGCTCGAGGCCCGTCTCGATCCGCCCCTCGTCGCAGGCGGAGAAGTTGAGGCGGAAGTCGTGATGGGTCGGCTTGGGCCGGGCGAACCCGACGCGTCCCGGCACGATCGACACGCTGCGGCGCAGCGCGTGCTCGTAGAGCAGGTCGCTGTCCATGCCCTCCGGCAGGTCGACCCAGACGAACAGCCCGCCCGCGGGGCGCGTCCAGCGCGACCCGGCGGGCAGGGTCTGCGGCAGGAGCGCGAGCATCGCATCGCGGCGCGCCCGGTAGAGGTCGACCTGGGCCCGGACGTAGCCGCGCCAGTCGCCGCGCTCGAAGAACTCGGCGATGAAGAGCTGCGAGGCGGAGGCCGTGCAGAGATCGGCGCACTGCTTGCCGAGGTCGACCTTGTCGAGGACGCTCTCGGGCGCGACCAGCCAGCCGACGCGCAGCCCCGGCGCGAGGATCTTCGAGAACGTGCCCACGTAGAGCACGCGGCCGTCCTCGTCGAGCGACAGCAGCGTCGGCAGGGGGTCGCCCTCGAAGCGCAGGAGCGCGTACGGGTTGTCCTCGATCACGGGCAGGTCGAAGGCGCGCGCGATCTCGAGCAGGCGCTTGCGCCGCGCGAGCGACAGCGTCTTGCCGCTCGGGTTCTGGAAGGTGGGGACGGTGTAGATGAACTTGACGGGGCGCCCCGCGGCGCGCAGCTCCTCGAGCGCGGCCTCGAGGGCCTCCATCCGCATGCCGTCCTCGTCCGTCTGGACCTGGACGACCTCCGCCTCGTGCGCCGCGAGCGGCAGCAGGATGCCGGGGTAGGTCGGCGCCTCCGTGACCACGACGTCGCCCGGGTCGAGGAACACGCGGCAGAGCAGGTCGAGCGCCTGCTGGCCGCCGGTGGTCACGATCACGCGATGCGGGTCGACCGGCGTCGCCTCCTCCGCCATCACCTCGAGGATGCACTCGCGCAGCGCCTTCATGCCGCGCGTCGGCGTGTACTGCAGGGCCAGCGCGGACTGGCGGTGCGCCATCGCGGTCAGGAGCGCGGCGTGGTTGTCCGCTCCGAAGAGGGAGGTGTCGGGCAGCCCGCCGGCGAGGGAGATCAGATCCGGGTCCTCGGAGAACGTCGTCCACGAGGTCATCCGGCCGGTGCGGCGCGCGAACCAGCGGGTCATGTCGACGCTCACGCGAACGCCCCGATCTCCGTGCGCACGATGCCGATGCCGTCGATCTCGACCTCAACCCGGTCCCCCGCCGCCATGAACACCGGCGGGGTGCGCGACTGGCCGACGCCCGCCGGGGTGCCGGTGGCGATCACGTCGCCCGGCTCCAGCGTCATCGTCGCCGAGAGGAACGCGATCGCCTCGGCGATCCCGAAGATCATGTCCGCGGTCGTGCCGTCCTGCATGACCGCGCCGTTGAGGCGCGTGCGGATGCCGAGCGCCTGCGGATCGCCGAGCTCGTCGAGGGTCACGAGCGCAGGACCGCAGGGCGCGAAGCCGTCGACCGCCTTGCCGCGCGTCCACAGCTGGTTCGAGAGCTGCAGATCGCGCGCGCTGATGTCGTTCATCGCCATCGCCCCCGCGACGTGGTCGAGGGCGTCGCGCTCGGCGATCCGCCGGCCCGCCCGCCCGATCACGACGGCGAGCTCGGCCTCGTAGTCCACCCGCTCGGTCTCGAGCGGCGGGTGGACGACCGCGCCGGTCCCGACCAGCGAGTTCGCGTACTTGGGGAAGAACATCGGCGCCTCGGGATGGGCGAGGCCGCACTCGTCGGCGTGGTCGCGGTAGTTGAGGCCGAGGCAGATGATCTTGCCGGGGTCCGGCACGGGCGGCCCGAGGGCGACCTCCGCGAGCGGCCAGCCGCAGGCGTCGCGGACGGCGGGATCGGCGAGCGCGGCGTCCGCCACGGGCCGCACGACGTCGAGCCCGGCCGCGAGGATCCCGCGGACGCCGGCGTGCGCGGCGTCCCGGGCGGCGGCGTGGCCGCGCCGGTCCGCGGCGGCCGCGAGGTCCACGGCGACGCCCCCCGCGTCCACCCCCGCCCGGGGGGTCTCGGCGGGCGGCGCGAAGGTGATCAGCCTCACGGCGCCACCGCCTCGGTCGGGATGACGCCGCGCACGACGGCGCGCACGAGGTCGACGACCGCGAAGTGCGCGTCGGGGCGGCGGTCGCGGTCCACGAAGACGATCTCGACGCGCCGGGCGTAGCCGCCTTCGAGGAGCGGGAAGCGCAGGTCGGCGCGCTCGGGCCGGATCGCGATCGCCGGCACCAGCGAAATGCCCGCCCCCGCGGCCACCAGCTCGAGGACCGCCGCGTAGTCGTCGGCCTCGAAGGCGATGGAGGCCTCCGCCCCGGACGCGGCGAGGGCCCGCATCAGCAT
>JBEGMS010000175.1:0-7094 GCA_041182985.1 Actinomycetota bacterium | reverse complement strand
CTCCTCGACGGCGGCCTCCGCAGCGGCCTCGGCTTTCGCAGCCTGCTCGGCGGCGACCGCGGCGGCGAGCTCAGCGGCCATGCCGGGCGGGAGCAGCCCCTCGAGGTCGTACTCGCCCTCCTCGACGGTGTCGAGGGAGAGGTCGCCCGACCCACCGGGCTCGGCGAGCGGCTCGTTCGGATCGATGAACGGGTCGCCGCCGGGGACGAGGCTGATCGGCGCCACGACGGGATCGCCGGCCAGGACCTGCTTCATGGAGAGGCTCAGGCGGCGGCGCTCCGGATCGATCTCGATGATGCGCACGAGTACGTGATCGCCCTGCGAGACGACCTCGCGCGGGTTCTCGACGTGGCGCTCGGCGAGTTCCGAGATGTGCACGAGGCCCTCGACGCCCTGGAGGATCTCGACGAAGGCGCCGAAGGTGACGACCTTGGTGGCGCGGCCGTGCACGACGTCGCCCTGCTGGTACGACTCGAGCACGCGCTGCCACGGGTCGGCCTGCGTCTGCTTGAGGCCGAGCGAGATGCGCTGGCGGTCGCGATCCACGTCGAGCACCTTGACCTCGACCTCCTGCCCGATCTCGAGCAGCTCGGACGGGTGGTTGACGTGGCTCCAGGAGAGCTCGGAGATGTGGATCAGGCCGTCGATGCCGTCGAGATCGACGAAGGCGCCGAAGTCGACGATGTTCGAGACGACGCCGGTGACCGTCTTGCCCGGCACGAGGTCGTCGAGGATGCGCTGGCGCACCTCGCGGCGCTCCTCCTCGAGCATCGCGCGGCGGGACAGCACCACGTTGTTGCGAGAGCGGTTGAGCTCGATGACCTTGCAGCGCAGCTCCTGGCCCCGGAACTCCTCGAGGTCCTGGACGCGGCGGATGTCGACCAGGGACGCGGGCAGGAAGCCGCGCACGCCGAGGTCGATGATCAGGCCGCCCTTGACGACCTCGATGACGGTGCCGTCGACGGGCTCGCCGCTCTCGGCGGCGGCCTCGATGCGCTTCCACGCCTTCTCGAAGCGGGCGCGCTTCTTGGAGAGGATCAGGCGGCCGTCCGCGTCCTCCTTCTGCATGACGAGGGCGTCGACCTCCTCCCCCATCTCGACCTCGTCCGACGGGTCGACGTTGCGGCGGATCGAGAGCTCGGCGACGGGGATGACGCCCTCGCTCTTGTAGCCGATGTCGATCAGCACCTCGTCCTTGTCGATGCGCACGACCTTGCCGGTCACCACGTCGCCCTCCGAGAAGTCGGAGATCGTCGCGTCGTAGTTGGGCACCATCTCGCCGTCGATCTCGACCCACACGCTGGGGTCGGCGGCGATCATCTCTTCCTTGGTCTGCGGCATCGGTAGAGGACTGTCCTTGTCTTGGGAATCGGCCGGAGGCGGCCGTTGAACGCGGGCAAGCGTACCAGCGGCCGGAAAACCGGGCCGCAAGCAGCGCCTACTCCTTCGCGGCGGCCCAGGTCGGCCCGATGCCCGCGTCGGCGACGAGTGGCGGGTCCAGCGCGTGCGCGGCGACCATCTCCTCCACGGCGATCCGGCGGACGTCCTCCGCGATGCCCTCCGCGGCCTCGAACAGCAGCTCGTCGTGGATCTGGAGCACGAGCGCGGCGTCCCGGCCCTCGTCCCGCAGGCGCCGGTCGCAGGCGATCATCGCCACCTTGATGATGTCGGCCGCGCTGCCCTGGATCAGGGAGTTGACCGCGAGCCGCTCGCCGAGCTGTCGCACCTGCCGGTTGCGGGCCCTCAGCTCAGGGATGGGACGCTGGCGACCCAGCAGCGTGAGCGCGTAGCCGCGCTCCTCGGTCTCGGCGATCGTGGCCTCGATGAAGGCGCCGACGGCCGGGTAGCGGCCGAGGTAGGTGTCGATGTAGGCCTGGGCCTCGTCACGCGGGATCTCGAGCTGCTCGGCGAGCCCATAGGAGCTGATGCCGTAGATGATCCCGAAGTTGACCGCCTTGGCGCGGTCGCGCTCCTCCTTCGTGATCTCCCCGGGGTCCTTGCCGAGCACCTCGGCGGCGGTGGCCCGATGGACGTCGTCGCCGCGTCGGAAGGCGTCGACCAGGGCCGGCTCGCCGCTCAGCGCCGCGAGGATGCGCAGCTCGACCTGCGAGTAGTCGCAGGAGATGAGCAGCCGACCGGGCGGCGCCACGAAGGCGGCGCGGATCTCCCGGCCGAGGTCGCTGCGCACGGGGATCGCCTGCAGGTTCGGGTTCGTGCTCGACAGCCGGCCCGTGGCGGCCGTGTGCTGCGAGAACGTCGTGTGCACGCGCCCCGCGGCGTCTGCGGCCTCGGGGATCGCGCGCAGATAGGTGCTGAGGAGCTTCGAGAGCTCGCGCCAGCGCTCAATGACGGAGATGATGGGGTGGCGGTCGCGCAGCTTGGCCAGCACCGTGCGGTCCGTCGAGGGACCCGTCTTGCCGGACTTCTCGACGGGCAGGCCGAGGGTGCCGAAGAGCACCTCGCCGAGCTGCTTGGGAGACCCGAGCGCGAACTCCCCGCCCGCGAGCCGGTGGGCCTCCGCCTCGAGCTCCGCCACCTCCGCGGCGCAGCGATCGGCGATGTCCCCGAGGACGGCGGCGTCGATCGCGATCCCGACCCGCTCCATCTCGGCCAGGACGGGCACGAGCGGCAGCTCGAGGTCGGCGAGCAGCCCGAGCAGGCGCCGCTCGCGCAGGCGCTCCGTCAGCTTCGGCCGCAGGAGGCGCGCGCCGATCGCCTCGCGCACGGCGTCCGCCCCCTCCCCGTCCGCGTCGACCCGCAGCGCGTGCTCGCGCAGGAGATCGTCGAAGGCGTAGCCGGAGCGGCCGGGATCGAGCAGGTAGGCCGCCAGGGCCGTGTCGAAGGCCGGCGCGATCCGCTCGGCCCCGATGGCGCGCAGCGCGCGCTTGGCGTCGTGGGCGATCAGCGCGGGCCCGTCGAGGAGCGCTGCGAGGCCCTGGAGGTCAGCCGGCACGACCACGGTCCCGCCCTCGACGGCGATGGCGCACAGCCCCTCGTGCACCGCGATGCCGGCCTCGTCGGCGTCGGCCAGCAGCTCCTCGAGCCCGCCGAGGTCGGCCGCGCGGCCGCGCTCGACCGGTCCGGCAGGGGCCTGCGCCGCGCCCTCCAGAGTCAGGGCCGGCAGGATCTCGTCGAGGTCCTCGAGCCGGCGCAGCAGGTTGTGCATCTCCCAGCGCCGGAACAGCTCCGCGAGCCTGGAGCGGTCGGGCGGACGGTCGAGCTCGCCGGCGGGGTCGAAGTCCGCGAGCTCCGGGATGTCGCGCACGATGGTGCCGAGCTCGCGCGAGCGGAACGCCTCCTCGCGGTTCTCCAGGAGGCTCTGCTTGCGCTTGGGGCCCGAGATCTCGTCGATGTGCTCGTAGACCCCCTCGAGCGTGCCGAAGCGCGCCAGGAGGTCGGCGGCGGTCTTGTCGCCGATCCCGGGCACGCCGGGGATGTCGTCGGAGGTGTCGCCCTTGAGGCCGATCAGGTCCGGGACCGCGGTGTGCGGCACGCCGAGCCGCTCCGCGACGCGCTCCGGCGTGTAGACGAGGACCTCGGAGATGCCGCGCGGGGTCATCATCAGGCAGACTCGATCCGAGACCAGCTGGAAGGCGTCGCGGTCGGTCGAGACGACGCAGGTCGGCACCCCGCGCTCATCGGCGATGCGGGTCAGGGTGCCGATGACGTCGTCTGCCTCACGGCCCTCGACCGACAGGTTGCGGTAGCCGAATGCGTCCACGAGCTCCGGGAAGTACGGACGCTGCTCCTTGAGCAGCTCCGGCGTCGGTCGCCGCGAGGCCTTGTAGCCCTCGTGCAGGGCGAGGCGCTCGGTGGGCTTCTCGTCCCAGCAGACCACGACGCCCTGGGGGCGGTAGTCCTGCAGCATCTTCATCAGCATGCTGGCGAAGCCGAACAGCGCGCCCGTCGGGAACCCGTCGCTCGTCGCGAAGTCCTCGGGCAGCGCGAAGAAGGCGCGGTAGGCCAGCGAGTTGCCGTCGACGAGGAAGAGCCGCGCCTCGCGTGCGGGCCCGTCGCCGAGGTCGAGCTCGGAGGCCTTCTTCACCATGCGCTGGAGGGTAGTCGGACGGGGCCGCGCTACGCTGGGCGTCGTGGCCGTCCACCACTCCGCGTCGTACAGCCTGACGATCCGCGCGGTCATCCCGCACGAGCCCGGGCAGTTCGCCCTCGTCGCCGCAGCGGTCGGCGAGGCGGACGCGATCCTCGGCGCGATCGACCTCGTCCGCGTCGACGCGGGCCACGTCGTGCGCGACATCAGCGTGCTCTGCGCCGACGAGGACCACGGCCGCCGCGTCGTCGACGCGATCCGCGCCATCGAGGGCATCCGCGTGGTCAGCGTCTCGGACCGGACCTTCCTGATGCACAAGGGCGGCAAGATCGAGATGGCCGCCAAGGTGCCGGTGCGGACCCGCGACGACCTCTCGATGGCGTACACGCCCGGCGTCGCCCGCGTCTGCGAGGCGATCGTCGAGGATCCCGAGCGCGTCTGGAACCTGACCGCCAAGGGCAACGCGATCGCAGTCGTCACGGACGGCACCGCGGTGCTCGGGCTCGGCGACATCGGACCCTCGGCGGCCCTGCCCGTGATGGAGGGCAAGGCGATGCTGTTCAAGGAGTTCGCGGGCGTCGACGCCTGGCCGATCTGCCTCGACACCACCGACGTCGACGAGATCGTGCGCGCCGCCGCCGCTCTCGCCCCCGGCTTCGGCGGCATCAACCTCGAGGACATCGCCGCCCCGCGCTGCTTCGAGATCGAGCGGCGCCTGCAGGAGGCCGTCGACATCCCCGTGTTCCACGACGACCAGCACGGCACCGCGGTCACCGTCCTCGCCGCGCTGCGCAACGCCCTGCGCGTGGTCGGCAGGGACCTCGCGCTCGCCCGCATCGCGATCATCGGCACGGGCGCCGCCGGCACCGCGATCACGGACATGCTGATCGCCGCCGGGGCCTCGCACATCGTCGGCGTCGACGTGGACGGCATCGTCCACCGCGATCGGCCCGGGCTGGACGCCACGCTGCGCGCCTACGCGGAGCGCACGAACCCGCTCGGGCTGACCGGTGGGATCGCCGACGCCCTGCGCGGCGCCGACGTGGTGATCGGCGTCTCCCGGCCGGGCGTGATCACGCAGGACATGGTCCGCTCGATGGCACCGGACCCGATCGTCTTCGCGATGGCCAACCCGCACCCCGAGGTGCTCCCGGAGGCCGTCGAGGGCATCGCCGCGGTGATGGCCACGGGGCGCAGCGACTACCCCAACCAGATCAACAACGTGCTCGCGTTCCCCGGGATCTTCCGGGGCGCCCTCGACGTCCGCGCACGCCGCATCACCGAGGGCATGAAGCTGGCCGCCGCCAACGCGATCGCCGACGTCATCACGCCGGCCGAGCTCGCGCCCGAGTACATCGTGCCGAGCGTCTTCAACCGCAAGGTCGTCGAGAACGTCGCCCTCGCAGTGGCCGAGGCCGCCCACGCCGACGACGTGGCCCGCCGGCACGCCGTGCCGGACGCGGACGCGGTCGCCTAGCCGTCGACCGCGACGGAGGGTGAGGTTGCCCGCGCCCTGCCGCCCGGGCCCGTGACGGTCACGCGGCAGCGCAGGTCGCCGCCGACGTCCGCGTTCTCGATCACGTAGCTGCGACCGACGGCGCCACGCAGGGCGCGGCCGTCGCGAAGCCACGAGCGCTCCACCTCGAGCGGGCGGGTGCCGGTCCAGCGCCCCAACTCGCAGACGACCCGGCGTCCCACCGCGACCTGGCCGACGATCCGCACCTTGCCGATCAGCGCCGGACGCGTGGGCCGCTCGAGTGAGGCGCCGCGCGTCGGAACGGGCAGTCCGAGACGCTCGATCTCGAGGCGCAGGCGCAGCGCCGACGCCGGCAGGTCCGTGACGGGGATCCGGAGCCGTCGCGCAGCGGGGTCCGCATTGAGCACCTCCCATGGGCCGATCACCGTGCGCGTCCCGCGCGTGGCGGCGCTGCGCCAGCGCAGCACATCGGCCTGCGGCGGCACCTCGACGATCAGGACGGCGGTGCCGGGTCCCGTCCAGGCCGCCCCGGCCACGACCACCGGGGCCGGCTCGGCGATCGCGCTCGTGGCCACCGCCGCGCTCTCGCCGTTGCCGTTGAGCGCCGTCACGGAGACCGTGTACGCCTGGCCGTTGACGAGCCCGGGGATCGTGATGTCCCGCTGCGTCCCCGCCACGTCGATCACCTGCCCGGTCTCCGCGACCCGCACGCGGAAGGCGTCGGGATCGGGGGCGTCTGCGCAGCGCCGCGCCCATGACCACTCGACGTCCAGCGCGCCGTCGGCCGGTGCGGCGACGAGCTGCGCGACCGGGCCCGGCGCCGTCGTCATCGTGGTGATCCAGCAGCGCTGGCTCGACACGAGCGAGTAGACACCCGGATAGCCCGGCAGGGCGCAACCCGTTCCCCAGGAGACGACGCCGACGAGGCGGGCCTCGCCGCCGGCACCCTGGACGAGGGGCCCGCCGCTGTCGCCCGCGCAGGCGTCCCGGCCCGGAAGGGACGCGCAGACCATGTCCGCGGGGAAGAAGACGCCGGCGCCGTAGTCCCGGACGCAGGCCTCGGACGACCGCACGCGCACGTTGGTGGTGCGCAGGACCGGGCTCGACGGTCCGAAGGCGTCATCCGTGGCGTTGTAGGACGTCGCCCCCCAACCGGCAACCCGCAGCAGGCTCCCGTCCGGCGGTCGGTCCCGCGCCAGCGCGATCAGGGGCGCGGCGACGGGATCGCGCAGTCGGATCAGCATCAGGTCGTTGCGGGGCGCGCCGGGGACGGACATCCGGTAGTCGGGGCTCCGCACCATCCGCACGACCGCGACCGCGGTCGAGCTCTGGCGCAGGTCCATCTGCCCCGTCACGACGCGGACCGCGCTCGGCGGGTAGATCTTGCAGTGCCCCGCGGTCAGCACCCACTGCGGCTGGACCAGGGAGCCTGCGCAGAACTGCGATCCGTAGTCCGTCGTGAGCGCGACGGCGAAACCCCAGGACTCAGCGGCCGCGGGCCTGCCGCCGATGATGCGAGGCGTCGCCGCAGCCGCGGTCGCCGCGGCCAGCCCGCTCAGGGCGAGGGCG
>JBEGMS010000174.1:0-6384 GCA_041182985.1 Actinomycetota bacterium | reverse complement strand
GCTGGCGGTGGAGGGGGCCGGCGCGGCGGGCGTCGCGGCGCTCCTGTCCGGCCGGCTCGGCGACCTGACGGGCCGGCGTGTCGTCGTGGTCCTGTCGGGCGGCAACATCGACCTCCTGCTGATGCAGGGCGTGATGCGCCACGGCCTGACCACCGCGGGTCGCTACATGCGCTTCACGACGCGCATGGTCGACCGCCCGGGGTCGCTGCGCGAGTTCCTCGACATCCTCACGGCCGAGCGCGTCAACATCGTCGACATGTTCCACCACCGCGACGGCACCGACCTCGGCGTCAAGGACACGGCCGTCGACATCACCGTCGAGACGCGCGATCACGAGCACGGCGAGCACGTCCTCGCGCGGATCCGCGCGGGCGGCTACCCCGCCGAGCGGATGTCGCTCTCCTAGGCGGTCTGCAGCCGGGCGGAGCCCATCCCGCCGCCGAGCACGGGGTGCACGTCGGCGAAGCCGCGCCGGGCGAGGATCGCGGCCCCGATGCCGGCGCGCTGGCTGGACTGGCAGATCACGGCCGTGCGGCGAGCCGGGTCGAGGCCGTCCAGGGCGGCGACATGCAGGTCGTGCAGCGGGACCTGCCGGGCCCCGTCGAGCGGGAGGGGCAGCTCGTCCGCGTTGCGGACGTCGACGACCTGCAGGTCGTCGCGCTCCGCGAGGAACTCGTCGAGCGTCAGCGGCGGCAGCTGGACGAGGTCGCGGACCTCCGCGGCCGGGAACCAGCCGCGCTGCGTGAAGTGCCCGATCGCCTGCAGCTGGCGGGCGGCCTGGAAGGCCTGCGCCTCGTCGTCGGCGATCAGGACGACCGGCACGTCGGGGTCGAGCAGGAAGCCGGCGCGCGTGCCGAAACCGGTCTGGCCGAGCGGCACGTGGTAGGCGCCGCGGGCGAGCCCGTGGACGGCATCGGCGGTGGCCCGCACGTCGAGGTGGGGGGCATCGGCCGGCAGCTCGGCGAGCCGCTCGGGCTGGCGCGGGCGCGCCACGAAGGGGCCGCGGTTGGTGTCGACGATGCGGGCGAGGTTCGGCGGCTTGGGCGCGAGGCCGGCGTTGGCCGCGGCCACGAAGGCGTCCTCGCCCATCGGCTGCAGCATGTCGTTGAAGCGGCGCTCGAAGCCGAGGGTGGTGGAGGGCTTGGCGCTCATGCCCTTGCCGCACAGCGACCCGGCGACGTGGCCGGGGAAGACCTCCACGCCGTCGGGCAGCTGGAGGATCCGCTCGTGGAGGGTGCGGTAGAGGCCGGCGGCGCCCTCCTCACCGGCGATGGCGAGGTCGGGGCGGGCGACGTCGCCCACGAAGAGGCTGTCGCCCGTGAGCAGGAGCCACGGCTCATCGGCGCGGGTGTGGTCGATCACCTGCAGCGCGAGGTGCTCGGGCCGGTGGCCCGGCGTGTGCATGGCGACGATCTCGATGTTGCCGATGTGGATCGACTCGCCGTCCGCCAGCCGGGTGTGGGGGTGGTCGGCGCCGGCCAGCGCGGAGACGTAGACGGGGACGCCCAGCTCGAGGGCGAGGATGCCGTGCCCGGAGATGTGGTCGGCGTGCGTGTGGGTCTCGATCACGCCGATCAGGCGCGCCTTGTGGTGCTCCAGCGCGCGCTCGAGGGGGCGCGTGTCGAGCGCGGGGTCGACGACGATCGCCTCGGCGGTGCCCTGGCAGCCGATCACGTACGAGGCGCAGCCGAGGTCGTTGTAGATGAGCTGCTCGAAGATCATGGCCTCAATCCTTTCGCGCGGAGCGGACCTATCACAACTCTACAACTAAATGGTTGCGAAATCCATTCCCGTGCGGCTAGAGCTCGCCCTGGGCGCGCGAGAACGACGGCTCGCCGTCGAACATCCGCAGCTTCTCCACGTGCACCCAGTTGAAGCGGCCGCCGAAGCGGCCCAGCAGCTCGAGGATGTCCTCGCTCGTGATCACGCTGCCGCGCGTGATGAAGCGCGCGCGCATGACGTCCGTGGGGTCGAGGCGGGCGCTCGTCCTCGGCCACACCTGCGTGCCGCGGCACTCGACCATCTTCAGCTCGAGGGCCGTGCCCTCGGCGAGGGCCTTGGCGGCGTCGCCGACGGTCGCCGGCGGCTCCTCCGTCTGGAAGAACACGTCGACGCCGACCAGCTCGACGGACTCCGGGATCACGAAGGCGGTCTCGGTGCGCGGCACTGGCATCTCGAGGCGCTTGACCTCGCGGGCCGTCCACTCCGGGACGGACCGGCCGAGGTTGCCGATGACGGCCTCGGTGTAGGCCTGCGTGCCCACGCTGCCCTCGTCGCCCATCACGTCGCGCGTGCGGACGCCGCTCGCGAGCGTCGCCATCACGGCGTTCTCCACCGCGGAGGCGGCCTCGAGCTCGCCGATGTGCCGCAGCATCAGGACCGCGGACAGGATCATCGCCGTCGGGTTGATCACGTCCTTGCCCGCGTACTTCGGGGCCGAGCCGTGCACCGCCTCGAAGATCGCGACGTCCGTGCCGAGGTTCGCCGACGGCGCGAACCCGAGCCCGCCGACGAGCGCCGACGTCAGGTCCGAGAGGATGTCGCCGTTCATGTTCGTGGTGATGATCATCTCGAACTGCTCGGGCTTCTTGACCAGCTGGTGGGCGCAGTTGTCGACGATCACGTGCCAGGCGTCGACGTCCGGGAACTCGGGCGCGATCTCCTCGAAGGTCCGCTTCATCATGCCCTCGGTCATCTTCATGATGTTCGCCTTCGTGGCGCAGGCGACGTTCGTGCGCCCCTCGGCCTCCGCGAGGGCGAAGGCCAGGCGGATCACCTTCTCGCAGCCCTTGCGGGAGATCAGCTTGAGGGTCTGGGCGACGTCGGGCGTCTCCATGTGCTCGATGCCCGCGTAGAGGTCCTCGACGTTCTCGCGGACGACCACCAGGTCGATGCCGCGGCCCGAGTAGGGGGTGGGGACCCCGGGCATCTCGCGCACGGGGCGCACGTTCGCATAGGTCTCGAAGAGCTTGCGCAGGGTCACGTTGGCGCTCTTCTCGCCGAAGCCCACGGGGGTCTCCAGCGGTCCCTTGAGCACGACGCGGGTGCGCTCGATCGAGGCGATGGTGTCCTCGGGCACACCCGTCGCGAGGCCCTTCTTGAATACCTCCGCACCGGCCTCGTGGACCTCCCAGTCGATCTTCACGCCCGCCGCGTCGACGATCCGCCGCGCGGACTCGGCGACCTCCGGGCCGATTCCGTCGCCCGGGATCAGCGTCACCGCCGTTGTGCCCTTGCTCACCCTGTTCCCCCTAGCTCGAAAAACGCACTGGCAGCATAGGAAACCTCCGCCCGGCGCGGGGGACCGGATAGGATCCGACCGTGGCGCACCACCACGGGCACGCGCACCACGACCACGCGCACGGGGCGCACGGGCACGGGCTCTCCGCGGGGCGCGCGCTCTGGATCTCGCTCGCGCTGACCGCGCTCCTCGGGGCGATCCAGATCGGCGGGGCGGTCGCCTTCGACTCGCTCGCGCTCGTCTCCGACGCGATCCACAACCTCTCCGATGCGGTCGCCGTCGGCCTCGCCGTCGGCGCGGCCTGGCTGGCGGGCCTGCCGCCGCGGGGGTCGCGCACGTTCGGCTACCGCCGCGCCGAGGTGCTGGCCGCTCTCGTCAACGCGGCGTTCCTCATCATCCTGTCGGGCTTCATCGCCTGGGAGGCGATCGGGCGGCTGCTCGATCCGCGGCCCGTGGACGGGGCCGGCGTGGCCCTGATCGGCCTCCTCGCGATCGTCCTCAACCTGATCCCCGTGCTCCTGCTCCTCCGCGCCGGCGCCCGCGCGAACATGAACGCCCGGGCGACGATGCTGCACTTCGCGGCCGACGTGCTGTCATCCGCTGCGGCGCTCGTCGCCGGCGTCGTGATCGCGCTGACCGGCTGGGTGCAGGCCGATCCCGTCGCGAGCCTGCTGGTCGTCGCCCTCATCGTGGCGGCCTCGGCGCGCATCCTGCGCGACGCCACGCGCGTCCTGCTCGAGCAGGCGCCGCCCGGCGTCGACCCCGCCGAGCTGGGCCGAGCAATCGCCGCCGTGCCGGGGGTCTGCGACGTGCACGACCTCCACGTCTGGCAGATCGCGGATGGCTTCCCGGCGCTCTCGGCGCACGTCGTGGTCGACCCCGGGGTGGACCCGCACGCGACGCTGCACGCGGTGCAGCGGGTCCTCGCCGCGCACTGCGCGATCGAGCACACCACCATCCAGATCGACGTCGACCACGCGCGCGGGCTGACGATCCAGCCGCGCCTGAGCCAGCCCCGGGAGGCGCCATGACCAGTCCCATGATCGAGCCTGACGAGCTCGCCGCGCTGCACGCCGCGGGCGCCGTGCAGGTCGTCGACTGCCGCTTCCGGCTCGGCGAGCACGGCGCCGGGAGGGCCCTCTTCGCGGAGGGCCACATCCCCGGGGCGCTGTACCTCGACCTCGACGACGACCTCTCGGCGCCGACGCGCGAGGACCGCCTCGGCGGCCGCCACCCGCTGCCCGAGCGCGATGCCCTCGCGGCCACCGTGCGGCGGGCCGGCCTGCGCGCCGGCGTGCCCATCGCCCTCTACGACGACGGCACAGGCGGCGCCGCCCGCGCCTGGTGGGTGCTGCGCCACCACGGGGTCGGGACCCGCGTCCTGCGCGGCGGCCTCGCGGCCTGGCACGGGCCGCTCGCGCCGGGCGACCCGCCCGCGGGAGGGGGCGACCTCGAGCTCGGGCCCGAGCGCACCGGCGACCTCGTCGAGGCCGCGGACGTGCAGGCGGCCCTCGAGCGCGGCGTGCTCGTCCTCGACGCCCGGGCGCCCGAGCGCTACCGCGGCGAGGTCGAGCCCATGGACCCCGTGGCCGGCCACATCCGCGGCGCCGTCAACGCCCCCTTCAACGCACCCGACGCGGTCGGCCCGGACGTGCTCGAGGCGGTCGAGGCGCCGATCGCCTACTGCGGCTCCGGGGTCACGGCGGCTGCGCTCGTGCTGCGCATCGCGGACATGGGGCGCGACGACGTGCGCCTCTACGCCGGCTCGTGGAGCGACTGGTGCGCCCGCGGGCTCGCGGAGCCCGCCGGCTAGGCCAGCAGCGCCCGCAGGCCGTCACGGCACTGCGTGGCGCCGCCCTGCGCGGGATGGCGCACGCGCCCGGTGGCCAGATCCCCCAGGGAGCCCTCCGCGACGCGCCCGACGGCGATCACCTGCGCCGGCGCGAGCAGCTCGACGAGGCGCACGAGGAAGGGGCGACCCAGCTCGACCTCGCCGCGGCGCGGGGCGCGGTTGGCCAGCGGGCGGCCCGGGGGGTGCGGATGGAAGGGGACGCTGTTCCAGAGGACCACGCGGCGCTCGAGGCCCGTCTCCTCGAGCACGCCGTGGATGATCGTCGCCGAGCTCTCCGTCCAGCCGCCCTCGTGGAGGCTCGAGGCGGCGTAGGGGGGACCCCATTGCGCGAGCTGGCGCTCGCTCGTGAAGGCGATGCCGCTGAAGCGCCCGCCGCGCCAGCCCATCGCCTCCCCCGCGAGGATCGCGACCGGCGCCGGCCGCTCGGCGAGGTAGGCCAGCGCGTTGGCGCGGCGGATGGCCGGCGCGTCGGGTCGCTCGAGATCGGGATCGCGGTCGCGCAGCGGGTTGACGAGACCGGCGGGCGTCGCGCAGGCGGCGACGTCGGCGATGAGGTCCGCGAGCGGGTCGCCCGTCACCGCGACGGGACGACGGGCACGCGCCGGGCGCGCGCCTCGACGCGCTGCGGGCCGCGCGGGCGCAGGCGGGCGGCGCTGCCGCCGCCACCGCGGGGGCCGCGTCGCGGGCCGCGGCTCCACGGCCGCCGGCTGCGCGGATGGCGGTCGACGCCGCCCCCGCCGCCCGAGCCGCCCAGACCGGCGAGCCAGGCGGCGTCGATCGCGTCCTGGCGCTCGGTGTCCCGGAGCGCCTGGAGCATCCAGTGCCAGACGGGGATCACGAGGAGCTTGGGCAGGATCGTCAGGATGATCCAGCCCCACAGGATCTCCTCCCAGAGGGTGAACTCGCTCATGCCCATGCCCTTCGCACGGACCGCATGGTAGCGATCACCTCCGACCCCGTCAGCCCCCGGGTGGCGCGACGACGAGGATCCCCTGCACGGCGGTGTCGTCGAAGTCCCCGAGCCGGAAGCGGCCCGTCACCTGCCACGGACCGGGTTGCGGGATCACCACGCTGCCGACCCAGTGGCCGGCCTCGGTCAGCTCGAGCTCGACCGGCAGGCGCTCGACCGTCTCCGACGAGAGCACGACCGACCCGTCGGCGGCATCGAGCGCGGGCTCCCCGACGTCGTCGACGACGATCAGGTGCACCTCGTTCGGGGCGCCGGCGACGCCCGGCGCGACCGTCAGCTGCGCGATCCGGCCTTCGGCCTTCGCGGTCACCGACATCGGGC
>JBEGMS010000173.1:0-7737 GCA_041182985.1 Actinomycetota bacterium | reverse complement strand
GTCCCAGACGCCTCCTGCGTGGTGATCGGCGACGACGACCCGCTCGACGTGGCGTCGATCGTCGGCTGCGCGGTGACCACGGGCGTCGGCGCCGTCTGGAACACCGCCGGCGTGCGGCCGGGCGACCGCGTGGCCGTCTACGGCTGCGGCGGCGTCGGCCTGTCTGCCGTGATGGGCGCGCGCGCCGCCGGCGCCTCCGCGGTCGTCGCGGTCGACGTCTCCGCGGAGAAGCTGGCCGGGGCGGTCGACTGCGGCGCGACGGCGGCCGTCGAGTGGCAGGGCGACCCGGAGGCCACCGGCGACGCGGTGCGCCGGGCCTCGGGCGGCGGGGTCGACTACGCGATCGAGGCGACCGGGCGACCGGAGGCGGCCACGGCCGCGTACCTCTCGACGCGCCCGCGCGGCGCCGCGGTGCTCGTGACGATCAGCCATCCCGACGCCGTCGTCGCCTTCCCGGCGCTGTCCTTCCCGCGCATGGAGCGGCGCGTCCTCGGCTCCGTCTACGGCTCGTCCTACCCGCCGCGCGACTTCCCCCTGATCCTCGACCTGCACCGCCAGGGGCGGCTGCCCCTCGAGCGCCTGATCAGCCACCGGCTGCCGCTCGAGCGGATCGGCGAGGCGTTCGACCTGATGCACGACGGCGCGACCCGTCGCGTGCTGCTCGACCTGGCCTGAGGCCTCAGCCGAGCAGCGCCCGGTCGATCGGGTCGCCGAGCTCGCGGGCGCGCCGCTCCACGAACTCGATCAGCTCCGCCTCGATGGCGTCGTCGAGCGGCGGCCGCTCGTACGCCTCGAGCAGCTCGTCGACGCGGGCGGAGGCCCGCGTCGCGTGGTCGGGGCGGCCGGCCCGCGTCCAGCGGTCGAAGTTGTCCGTGGTGGCGACGCTCGGCCGCCAGAAGCAGTCGCGGAAGCGCTCCAGGGTGTGCGCCGCCCCGAAGAAGTGCCCGGCGTGGCCGACCTCGGCGTGCGCGTCGAACGCGATCGCGTCGGCGTCGATCCTGAGCGGGGTGAACTGGCGCAGGAGCAGGTCGAGCAGCTCGATGTCGGCGACCATCTTCTCGTACGAGGTGACGAGCCCGCCCTCGAGCCAGCCCGCGCTCTGCCAGCAGACGTTGGCCCCGGCGAGGAACGCCGACAGCTGGGTGTTGAGGGCCTCGTAGCCCGCCTGGAAGTCGACGGCGGGGCTGGCCGTGAGGGTGCCGCCGCCGGAGCGCCACGGGATCCCGAGGCGGCGCGCGATCTGGCCCGAGGCGTACAGGCCGGCGGCCGACTCGGGGCCGCCGAAGGCGGGGGAGCCGGTCTTCATGTCGGTGCTGGACAGGAACGAGCCCATCACGCACGGCGTGCCCGGCCGCACCAGCTGGGCGAGGGCGACGCCGGCGAGGACCTCCGCGGTCTGCTGCACGAGCGCGGCGGGGACGCTGACGGGCGCCATCGCGCCCATCAGCAGGAACGGCGTGATGATCACCGCCTGGCCGGCGCCCGCGTAGGCGAGGATGCCCTCCAGCATCCGCTCGTCGAAGTTGAGCGGCGAGTTGACGTTGCAGTTGGCGAACAGGACGGGCTGGCGCTCGATCGCCTCGCGCCCGCCGAACACGATCTCGGCCATCCGCAGGCAGTCCTCGGCCGCGGCGGTCGAGGAGGGCTCGCCGGACCAGACGAGGTCGGTCAGGCGGATCATCGCCTGCGCGCGGAGCAGGTGGCGGATGTCGAGCGGGAGGTCGTTCGGCTCGAGCACGTTGCGGCCCGGGGTGTCCAGCACGCCGGAGGCCTGCACGAGCATCACGAGCCGCCGGAAGTCCTCGAAGGTGCCGTCGCGGCGCTCGTCGCCGCGGCGCACGAAGGGCGGCCCCTGCGCGGCGCAGAAGATCATCGCGTCGCCGCCGATCCGCAGGCTGCGCGCGGGGTTGCGGGCCGCAAGCGTGAACTCGCGCGGCGCGAGCGCGAGCTGCGCGCGCAGGAAGGCCGGGTCGAGCCGCACGACGTCGTCCTCGACGGTCTGCCCGGCCGCGGCCATCAGGCGCCGCGCCTCGGGGTGGTCGAAGCGCACCCCGACCTCGGAGACGAGCCGCTCCCAGCCGCGATCGAGGGCGTCGAGGTCCTCCCCCGTCAGGGGCTCGTAGCGGGGCAGGCGGTTCTCGAACACGGGAGTCGTCGGGCGCGGCGCGGGGAGGGCCCCGGCGCCCTGCCCGCAGTCTGCCGTGCGCTGAACGAAAGCGCAACGCCGATCGGCCGCCCGCGCCGTACACTGCCGCCGTGAAGATCGCCTCCGTCGAGGTCCGGCGCTACCGGACGATCTGGGGCAGCCCGGTGCGCATGGCCTGGGACCCGAACCCGCGCACCCTGCAGGACGCGGACGTCGTGGTGATCACGGCCGACGACGGCACGGTCGGGATCGGCGCGGGCGACGACCTCCCCGACGCCGACCTCCTGGCCCGCAAGCTGGTCGGGGTCGACCCGCGCCGGACGGACCTCGTGCACGCGATCTGCGCCTCCGTCGACTTCCACCGCGGCCGCACCTGGACCGCGGAGCTCGCCTGCTTCGACCTCGCCGCCCGCGCCGCGGGCGAGCCGCTGTGGCGGTTCCTCGGCGGGCGCTCCGAGGCGCTGCTCGCCTACGCCTCCACCGCCGAGGCGGTGGACCCCGACGAGCGCGTCGAGCGGGCGGCCCACATGGCGCTCGCGGGCTTCCGGGCGATCAAGCTGCGGATCCCGCAGGGCGCGGGCTGGCGCGAGGCCCTCGCGCTCGCGACGCGCGTCCGCGAGGCGCTCGGCCCCGAGGTGGAGCTGATGCTGGACGCCAACCAGGGCTGGCGGATGCCGGGCGACACCGCGCGCCCGTGGGACGCCGCCGCGGCCTCCCTCTGCGCCCGCGGCCTCGAGGAGCTCGGGCTGTTCTGGCTCGAGGAGCCGCTGCCGGCGTCCGACGTGCGCGGCTACGCCGAGCTGCGCGGCCGCACCTCGCTCCGGATCGCGGCGGGGGAGATGGTGCGCGGCGCCCACGAGGCGCGCGACCTGCTGGTCCACGGCGGCGTCGACGTGCTGCAGTGCGACGTGGCGCTGTCGGGCGGCATCACGGGCGCGCGGCGCCTCTCCGGCCTCGCGGACCTGCACAACCGCTGGTGGTCGCCGCACACCTGGACCAACGGCATCGGGCTGCTGTTCAACCTCCACGCGGCGCTCGCGTTCTCGGGCTGCCCGTACGTCGAGGTGCCGTTCGACCCGCCGGGCTGGAGCCCGGACCGGCGCGACTGGCTCCTGCCGGCGCCGCTCTTCCCCGGTGAGGACGGCCTGATCCGCCCGCCGGAGGGCCCGGGGCTCGGGATCCCGACGGACCTCGCCTGGCTGGAGTCGAACCGGCTCTCCTAGTCGTCCTCGCCCCAGCCCGCGAGCGGGATCAGGGGCAGCGCATCCGCCGAGCCGGCGGCCGCGAGCAGCGCGGCGAGGGCCGCCGGCCGGAAGCTCTGCGGCAGCTCGTCGAGGCCCCGCCACTCGATCCGGTCGAGGTAGGGGTCGCCGGCGTGATCGGTGGGGCCGGGCTCCCCGGCGACGATCCGCCCGCGCAGGATCACCTCGACCGCGCCGCCGTCGCCCGTGTAGGCGTCGGGGCCGTCGAGGATGAGGACGGCGCCCTCCACGACGACGTCCACGCCGGTCTCCTCCAAGAGCTCGCGGCGGGCGGCCGCCGTGATCGACTCGCCGGGGTCGGCGTTGCCGCCGGGCAGGCACCAGAAGGCCCGCTCCTTGCGCTTGGCGTGGCGGACCAGGAGGATCCGGCCGTCGCGCTCGACGAGGACGCGGGCCTTCAGGCGGGGGGAGCGGTTGCGGCCCATTGCGCGGGCATCCTAGCCGCGTGGCCCACCGGCCCCCTCAAACGGCTCGACCCCCGCCGGAGCGGGGGCCGAGACGAGAGGAGAGAGAGGAGGGTGGAGAGGAAAGCGGGGTCAGACGCGCCGCGTGCGGAGCGGGCGCTGGAGCCACGTGCGCTCGCGCTTGGCCGTGGCGGCCGGGCGCTTCTCCGGCGCGGCGAAGAGGAAGTCGAACGCCGGGATCGGAGAGGTGTGCGTGGGCTTGGAGGTGATGTGCTCGAGGTTCATGATGACCGCAGGTTACCGTAGATCCTTCGGATATGTCAAGCAATCACCTGTAAATGTTCGGTAATCATCGTATCGGTGGGAGAATCACCGACGAAAACCGGGAATCGCGCCACGATGATCGGCCAGGCGCCCGCCCATCCGGCCCCGGAAACAGCTCGGCCCCCGCCGGAGCGGGGGCCGAGACTGAAGGAGAGGAGAGGAGGGTGGAGAGGAAATCGGGTCAGACGCGCTTCGAGCGCAGCATGCGCCGCGAGCGCCGCTCGACGACCACCGGTCGCTCGGGATTCGTGCGGTGCACGGACTCGCGCTGGCCGAGGAGGAGGGAGAGGGCGGCGATGGGCTGCATGGGTATCGTCTCGAGTGGTCTGCGAGGGGTGGTATTTCCCTCGTTCGCCCGGTACACTACCAGAGGATCTTCGGCGAACGCAACCTCATAACCGTAAATCTTCGGTAAACCCGCATGCACCCCATCGATTGGCAGATCATCCAGATCCTCCAGGAGGACGGCAAGACGACCTATGGCGATCTCGCCAAGCGGGTCGGCCTGTCGCAGGCCGCCGTTCACGAGCGCGTCAAGAAGCTCGAGGCGCGCGGGGTCATCAAGGGCTACCGCGCGGTCGTCGACGCCGACGCGCTCGGGTACGGCGTCGTGGCCTTCGTCTTCGTCGACAACGCGGCGTTCGACATCCCCGACTTCACCGAGCGCCTGCAGGCGCTGCCCAACGTGCTGGAGTGCCACGCGGTGGCCGGGGAGTGGGCGTACCTCCTGAAGGTGCGCGCCGAGAGCACCGTCGACCTCGAGCGCGTCCTGCACCAGATCCGCACGATGAACGACGTCCACCGCACGCACTCCGTGATCGGCCTCTCGACGGCCTTCGAGACGACGCTGCTCCCGATGCCGGCGGAGCAGCCGGCGGCCGACGAGGAGCCCCCGCAGACGATCCGGCGGAAGCCGGCCTAGGCCTCGACGATCGCGCGCCGCTCGATCTGGCCGTCGCGGATCATGAAGGCGCGCACGTCGGGCGGCTCGGAGCCGAGGCTGACGATCACATAGGCCGCGTCCGGCCAGTGCGCGATCTCGACGTCGGTGCGCGACGGGAAGGCCGGGCTCTCGACGTGGCTGTGGTAGACGGCGGCGACCGCGTCCTCGACGTCCTCCGCGGCCGGGTCGATCCGGAAGTCGCGCTCGATCTCCTGCAGGATCCGCAGGAGGTCGCGCGCCTCGATGTTGTAGAAGAACGGGCTCGGCTCGCCGTTGACGGCCGGGTAGAAGCGCTCGGCGACGCCGTCACGGCCGCCGAGGATCCCGCAGGCCTCGTTCGGGAGGCCGGCGCGGGCGTGGGCGACGAGCTCGTCCCTCAGCGCGCGGGGCAGGACGAGCGGCGCGCCGTCTACCACCAGAGACGATCCTCCATCAGCTCCTCGAGGTCCTCGCCCTCGCGCTCCTCGAAGAGGTTGGCGGACGCGTAGCGGGCCCCGCCGTCGGCGAACACCGTGACCACGTTCTGGTCGGGGTCCATCTGGCTCGCCACGCGCAGGGCGACGCTGAGCGCCGCGCCGCAGGAGACGCCGATCCAGATGCCCTCGCGCCGCAGCGCCTGGCGCATCGCCAGCACGGACTCCGTGTTGGTGACGAGCAGCTTGCGGTCGAGCTGGGTGACGTCGAGGATCTCCGGCGTGTAGCCGTCCTCGAGGGAGCGCAGGCCCATCACGGACTCGCCCTGGAGGGGCTCGGCGGCCACGATCTGCACGTCCGGGTTGGCCTCGCGCAGCGCGCGGCCGACGCCCATCAGGGTGCCGCCCGTGCCGAGGCCGGCCACGAAGGCGTCGACCTTGCCGTCGAGGGCCTCGAGGATCTCGGGGCCCGTCGTGCGGTAGTGCGCGTTCGGGTTCTCGGGGTTGGCGTACTGGAACGGCATGTAGATGGACGGGTCGGCGGCCGCCAGCTCGCGGGCCAGTGCCACGCCGCCGTTCGAGCCGAGCTCGCCGGGGGAGAAGACGATCTCGGCGCCGTACATCGAGATCTGCTGGACGCGCTCGGTCGTCGCCGACTCCGGCATCACGGCGCGGAAGCGGTAGCCGCGGACGGCGCAGATCATCGCCAGCGCGATGCCCGTGTTGCCGCTGGTGGGCTCCATCACGACCTGGCCGGAGCCGGGCGTCAGGCGCCCCTCGGCCTCGGCGGCGTCGATCAGGCTCAGCGCCACGCGGTCCTTGATGGAGCCCGACGGGTTGAGCATCTCGAGCTTCGCCCAGACGCGGGCGCCGCCCTCGGGGCGCAGGTGCGGCAGCTCGACGAGCGGCGTGCCGCCGATCGCGCTCAGCACGTCGCCGCCGCCGCGGCAGATGTTGGGCGGGAAGACGGAGCCGCCGGCCATCGCGGGCAGCACGATCACGGTGCCGCCGTCGGCGACGGGCGTGTCGAGGCCCTGGCCGAGCCGGACGTCCTCGTTGTCGACGTAGACGTTGACGAAGCGGTTGATCTGGCCCTCGCCATCGACGATCTGCGGCTGCACGGCGGGGAACTGCGCGAACAGGTCGTCGAGCGCCTCGCGCAGCGTCGCGCCGGAGACCTCGACCTGGCGGGCGCCGCCGACCGAGGGGCGCAGGACCGGGGGGATGCGGATCTGGAGGGACACGGCGGCTCCTAGTGGGCGGTCGCGTGGGCCCCGCCCGCGCAGAACTCGTCGTAGTCGATGTACTCGATGGGGCCTGCGCCCTCGCCGCAGACCGGGCAGGCCGGGTCGCGGCGCAGCTGGACCTCGTGGAAGGACATGTCGAGGGCGTCGGCCAGGAGCAGGCGGCCGACCAGCGGCTCGCCGATCCCGAGCAGGAGCTTGAGCGCCTCGGTGGCCTGGAGCGTGCCCATGATGCCCGGCAGGACGCCGAGGACGCCGCCCTCGGCGCAGCTCGGGGCCAGCTCGACGGGGGGCGGCTCGGGGAACAGGCAGCGGTAGCACGGGCCCTCGTGGGGCTTGAAGACCGTCAGCTGCCCCTCGAAGCGGAAGATCGAGGCGTGCACGACGGGGATGCCGTGCTTGACCGAGGCGTCGTTGAGCAGGTAGCGCGTCGGGAAGTTGTCGGTGCCGTCCACGACGACGTCGTAGCCCGCGAGGATCGCGTCGATGTTCGCGCTCGTGAGGCGCTCGCGGTACTGCACGACCTCGACGTCGGGGTTGAGGGCCGTCAGGGTCATCCGCGCGGACTCGGCCTTCGGCATGCCGATGCGCTCCGTGTTGTGGATGACCTGGCGCTGCAGGTTGGAGGCGTCGACGACGTCGTCGTCGATGATGCCGATCGTGCCGACGCCGGCGGCGGCGAGGTACAGCGAGGAGGGCGAGCCGAGCCCGCCCGCGCCGATCATCAGGACCTTCGCGCCGAGCAGCGCGAGCTGGCCGGCCTCCCCGACCTCGGGGATCACCAGGTGGCGGCTGTAGCGGCGGCGGCGCTCCGCGTCGAGGACCTTCGGCTCCTCCCACGGGTGCCCGGACTGCTTCCAGCCGGAGAAGCCGCCGGCGAGCGAGACGACGTCGGTGTAGCCGAGCTCGGCCAGCGCCTTGGCGCCGAACGCCGAGCGGGCGCCCGAGGCGCAGGAGAGCACGATGCGCTGCGCCTTGTCGGGCGCCGCGGCCTCGATGCG
>JBEGMS010000172.1:0-2560 GCA_041182985.1 Actinomycetota bacterium | reverse complement strand
GTCCCCCACGCCCGCGACACCCGCCGACTGCTCGACACGGCCTGGCCCGAGGACCCCCTCGGCCTGCGCGACCGTGCGCTGCTCGAGCTGCTCTACGGCGCCGGGCTGCGCGCAGCCGAGGTGTGCGCCCTCGACCTGGACGGCATCGATGGGCGCACCCTGCGCGTGACCGGAAAGGGCGGCAAGACGCGCCTGGTGCCGATCGGCGAGCCGGCGGCGCTCGCCGTCCGCGTCTGGCTCGAGCACGGTCGGCCCGATCTCGCGACCGCGGATTCGCCACCGGCGCTCCTGCTCTCGGCTCGCGGGCGGCGGCTGGAGACGTCGGGCGTGCGCCGCGCGCTGACCCGGCGGCTGCGGGCCGTCGGGCTCGAGCCGCACGGCCCCCATGCCCTCCGCCACGCCTACGCGACCCACATGCTGGAGGGCGGCGGCGACCTGCGAGCGATCCAGGAGCTGCTCGGCCACGCCTCCCTCGCGACGACCGAGGTGTACACGCATCTCGGGCTCCCGCACCTGCGCGCCGCCCACGCCCGCGCCCACCCGCGCGGCGAGGGCTAGGGCGACTCGCGGCGCCCGAGCCGTCGTATCATTCCGACCCCGTGGCGACCTCCCCGCGACTCCTCACCGACCCGAACCACATGACGGCCTGCGCCGTCTGCGAGCGCACGATCCTGCTCGGGGAGGAGTCGCTGCGCTTCACCCACCAGGGCCGCTCGCGCACCGTCTGCCGCCTGTGCGCCAACCAGGCCCGCGGCGATGGCTGGGTCGAGGAGGGCCGCTCCGCACCGCCGCCGGTCACCGCCCCGCGTTCGGGCGGCGTCCTGCGCCGACTACTCGCGACCACCGCACGCGAGCCGGAGCTCGATCCGGCGGATCCCGTGCTCGCGCCGCACGGCCTCGGCACGGCCGATGACGTGGCGCGCGCCACGACGATGGTGGTCGGGGTGGAGGTCTTCAACGCGAGCCCCTACCGCGGCACCATCACCGGCATCGCGAAGAGCCTCGGCCAGCCCCGCGTCGGCGTCGTGGCCTTCGGCGGCCGCCGCCCCGGCGTTGCGATCACCATCGCCTGGGATCTCTGCTGGTACCGCTACCTCGTGGAGCCCGGCGGCAGCCCCGCGGTGCGCCTCGACGAGCGCGGCGACAGCGTCAACGAGCTGGCGCCGCGCTGGCGCGAGTGGAACGCCCGCACTCTGCCCGACGGCGCGATCGAGCTCGACATCCGCCCCGGCGGTCGTCCGGAGGACGCCGGCGAGCGATAGGTCCCGTGGAGGCCACCGGTGGCCCACTGTCCCGGGGGCACCAGCCACACCATGCCGACCACCACGCTGCCCGCGGCCCTCGCCGAGCTCCCGTTCGCCGGCTGGACGGTCGACCGCTCGCTGGTGATCGAGGACGCGCTCGTCGGCGGCGGCCTGCCGGGCTCGCTCGACCTGCGTCCGGGGATCGCGCTCGACCTGCGCCACCCGGCGATCGCGGGCCTCCTGCGCGAGGCGGCCGGCGGCGAGACCGTGCGCCGGCGCGTGCTCCTCGACGACATCCCCGTGCTGCTGGATGCGCGCCCGCGCGTCGGCGGCGGCGCGGTCGTGATGGTCGTGTCCGTACCTGACAGCGGGCCGCGCGGGTCGGGGCTCACCGAGCGCCAGTTGGAGGTCCTGCACCTGCTCTGCCTCGGCCTGACCTCGCGGCAGATCGCCCAGCGCCTGTGGATCGCCGAGACCACCGTCGAGAACCACCTGCGCGTGGTCTACCGGCGCCTCGGGTGCCGCACGCGGGCCGAGGCCGTCAGCCGCGCCTTCCGCCTCGGACTGGTCGATCCGGCCGTCCTCGACGCCGTCGACAGCGCGACCTGACCCGACGCGGGTAGACTCGCGCCATGGCCACGCTCGACCAGTCCCGCGCCACCGCGGACGCGGGCTCCGCGGAGGACGCCCGCTACCGGGCCGTCAGCTTCTGGCACGACACCGCGCCGGGGAACCTCGACCGCCGCGCGCCCCTGCCGGGCGACGTGCAGGCCGACGTCGCGATCGTCGGCGCCGGGTTCACCGGCCTGTGGACCGCGTACTACCTGACCGAGGCGGACCCCGGCCTGCGCATCGTGATCGTCGAGTCCGACATCGCCGGGTACGGCGCCTCCGGCCGCAACGGCGGGTGGTGCTACGGCGGGCTTCCCGGCAGCCGCCACCGCCTCGCCGAGATCTACGGCCATGACGCCGTGATGCGCTACGAGCGCGCCTGCTTCGACACGATCGACGAGGTCGGCGCTGCCCTCGAGCGCGAGGGGATCGACGCGCACTTCCACAAGGGCGGCTGGTCGACCCTGGCCATGACGCAGGTCGGGCTGATGCACGCGCGGGCGGCCGTGGAGGGCCACCACGCCTTCGGCCACACCGACGCCGACTACCGGCTGCTCTCCCCCGAGGAGACGCGCGAGCGCACGAACGTGCCCGGCGCGCTGGGCACCGTCTTCTGCCCGCATGCTGCCCGCATCCACCCCGCCCGCGCGTGCATCAGCCCGACCTGCGTCATGGCCAGGGTCGACCAGCCGCCCTTGTGGAAG
>JBEGMS010000171.1:0-7155 GCA_041182985.1 Actinomycetota bacterium | reverse complement strand
CGTGGAGGCGGTCGCCGCAGAGGAGACGCAGCCCCAGGGCGACGCCGGGCCGACGAAGACCGAGAAGGAGCGCGCGGACGACGCCGACCAGCCGTCCAACACGACGGTCTACGTCACGAAGAAGCCGCCGCCGGGCTACGCCAACGGCGCCAAGGCGCCCGCCAACCAGCCCGGCCTCGCCGCCTACGCCTACGCCGTCCTCGACGTGGAGCGGAACGAGATCGTGCTGGCCTGGAACGACACGGAGACCCGCCCGATCGCGTCGCTGACGAAGATGATGACCGGCCTCCTGGTCGCGGAGGCGGGCGACTTCTCGCACCCGGTGACGGTGTCCGAGATCGCGGCCGGCGTCGAGCCCAATAAGGACGGGCTGATCATCGGCAACCGCTACCCGCGCGGCATCCTCCTCTACTCCGCGATGCTCGGCTCGAACAACGACGCCGCCGCGGCCCTCGGCGAGGACCTCGGCGGGACCTACGGCTCCTACTACGCGATGATGAACAAGCGGGCCAAGGAGCTGGGCCTGACGCGCACCAACTACGCGAGCTCATCCGGCCTCAACGACACGGAGAACTGGTCGACGGCCCGCGACCAGGCGATCATGCTGGCCCGCGCGATGGAGAACCCGACGTTCGCGAAGGTCGTGCGCACCCGCGAGCACGCCGTGCGCTGGCCCGACGACGGCAAGCGCCGCGTCTACGACAACCACAACGACATGCTCGCGACCTACCCCGGCACGTTCGGCGGCAAGACGGGCTTCACGACGGCGGCCGGCGGCTGCCTCGCCGTGATCGTCGAGCGCGGCGGGCGCACGATGGTCGGCGTCGTCCTCGGCACGAACGACATCTGGGGCGACATGCCGCGCCTGATGGACGCGGCCTTCCAGCGCGCCTCCTGAGCCGTCGCCGGGTGACCGGCGCCCGCCTCTCCGGCGACCTAGCGCTTGGGCGGCGCGACCTCGAAGTGGATGCGCGTCATCAGGACGGCGCCCACCGCGAGGACGAGGGTGACGACGACGCCGATCCAGCCGTGCGGCACCGTGTCGACGCCCTCCACGAGGATGACGAGGGCCAGGCAGAGGACCAGCGTCACGGCGATGATCCACATCGCGATGTGCGAGACCTTGGAGTCGGGATTGCTCTTCGCCATGGCCGGGACGGTAGCAGGATCGCAGGCCGTTCGGCGGCCCGTCAGTCGCCCGACGCGAGCTCCGCAACGGGCGGGCACGTGCAGACCAGATGGCGGTCGCCGTAGGGCTGGTCGATGCGCCTGACGGGCGGCCAGTACTTCTCCGGACCCATGGTCACGACCGGGTAGACCGCCTCCTCGCGCGTGTAGGCGTGCTCCCACTCGCCCGTCAGCATGTGCGCCGTGTGGGGCGCGTTGACGAGCGGGTTGTCGTCGGCCGGCCACTCGCCCGCGACGACGCGGTCGATCTCCGCGCGGATCGCGATCATCGCGCTGCAGAAGCGGTCGAGCTCGCCCTTGTCCTCGGACTCGGTGGGCTCGATCATCAGCGTGCCCGCCACGGGGAACGACATCGTCGGGGCGTGGAAGCCGTAGTCGATCAGCCGCTTGGCGACGTCCTCGACGGTGATGCCCGTCTCCTTCGTGATGTCGCGCAGGTCGATGATGCACTCGTGGGCGACGAGCCCGTCCTTGCCCGTGTAGAGCACCGGGAAGTGCTCGTGGATGCGCCTCGCGATGTAGTTCGCGTTGAGCACCGCGACCTGGGTCGCCTGCTTGAGGCCGTCGGGGCCCATCAGGCGGATGTAGGCCCACGAGATCGGCAGGATCCCGGCCGAGCCCCACGGGGCGGCCGAGACGGGGCCGGGACCGGTCGCGGGACCGGCCGCCGGCTGCAGCGGGTGGTTGGGCAGGAACGGCCGCAGGTGCGCGCGCACCGCGACCGGGCCGACGCCGGGGCCGCCGCCGCCGTGCGGGATGCAGAAGGTCTTGTGCAGGTTGAGGTGCGAGACGTCCGCCCCGAACTTGCCCGGCTGGGCGACGCCCACGAGCGCGTTCATGTTGGCGCCGTCGACGTAGACCTGGCCGCCCGCGTCGTGCACGAGCCCGCAGATCTCCCCCACGGTCTCCTCGTAGACGCCGTGCGTCGACGGGTACGTGATCATCAGGGCGGCGAGGCGGTCGCCGTGCTCGGCGATCTTCGCCTTGAGGTCGTCGAGGTCGACGTCGCCCTTGTCGTCGCACTCGATCACCACGACGCGCATGCCGCACATGACGGCGCTCGCGGCGTTCGTGCCGTGCGCGGAGACCGGTATCAGGCAGACGTCGCGCTGGTCGTCGCCGCGGCTGCGGTGGTAGCCGCGGATCGCAAGCAGGCCCGCGAACTCGCCCTGCGAGCCCGCGTTCGGCTGGAGCGACACGGCGTCGTAGCCCGTGATGGCGACGAGCCAGCGCTCGAGCTCGTTGATCAGGAGCAGGTACCCGTCGGTCTGGTCGAGCGGCGCGAACGGGTGGATGTTCGCGAACTCGGGCCAGGTCACGGCCTGCATCTCGGTCGTCGCGTTGAGCTTCATCGTGCAGGAGCCGAGCGGGATCATCGAGCGGTTGAGCGCGATGTCCTTGCCGGACAGGCGGCGCAGGTAGCGCAGCATCTGGGTCTCGGAGCGGTACTCGTGGAAGACCGGGTGCTGCAGGATCGGGGCGCTGCGCAGGAGGCCCGCCGGCAGGGCGTCCGCGGTCTCGCGGTCGAGCTCGTCGATGTCGCCCTCGACCCGGAACGTCCGGAACAGGTCCTCCACGTGGTGGCGCTCGGTGACCTCGTCGAAGCTGATCCCGACGACGTCGCGGTTCACGCGGCGCAGGTTGATCCCGTACTGGCGGGCCTGGGCGATCACGATGTCGGCGTGGTGCGGGACGCGCACCTGCACCGTGTCGAAGAACGTGTCGTGCAGGACGTTGAGGCCGCCGCGGCGGAGGCCCTCCGCGAAGATCGCGGCTAGCCGGTGCACGCGCTGCGCGATCGAGCGCAGGCCGTCGGGTCCGTGGTACACGGCGTACATCGAGGCGATCACGGCGAGCAGCACCTGCGCGGTGCAGATGTTGGAGGTCGCCTTGTCGCGGCGGATGTGCTGCTCGCGGGTCTGCAGCGCGAGCCGGAGGGCGGGCGCCCCGTCGGCGTCGATCGAGACGCCGACGATGCGGCCGGGCATCAGCCGCTCGAGGCCCTCGCGCACCGCCATGTAGGCCGCGTGCGGGCCGCCGAAGCCGATCGGCACGCCGTAGCGCTGCATCGAGCCCACGGCGACGTCGGCGCCCATCGAGGCGGGCGAGTCGAGCAGGACCAGGGCGAGCGGGTCGGCGGCCATCACGGCCAGGGCCCCCCGCTCGTGCAGCGCGGCGATCGTGGGGCGCCAGTCGGCGATGCGGCCGTCGGCGCCCGGCAGCTGCAACAGCGCGCCGACGACGTCGCCCTCGGGCAGCCCGGCCTCGACGTCGCAGACCACGACCTCGACGCCGATCGGCTCGGCGCGCGTCTGGATCACCGCGATCGTCTGCGGCAGCGCGTTCTCGTCGACGACGAAGACGCCGCCCTCGGCCTTCGCGTGGCGCAGGCACAGCGTCATCGCCTCGGCGGCTGCGGTCGCCTCGTCGAGCAGCGACGCGTTCGCGCGGGGCAGGCCCGTGAGGTCGGCGACGACGGTCTGGTAGTTGAGCAGCGCCTCGAGCCGGCCCTGCGAGATCTCCGGCTGGTACGGCGTGTAGGCCGTGTACCAGGCGGGGTTCTCGAAGACCTTGCGCAGCACGACCTGCGGGGTGTGCGTGTCGTGGTAGCCGAGGCCGATCATCTGCGTCATCACGCGGTTGCGCTCGCCGATCTCGCGCAGCTCCTGGAGCACGTCGATCTCGGTCCGGGCCGGCGGCACGTCGATCGCCGCGCGCATCCGGATCGCCTCCGGGACGGCGGCCGCCTCGAGCTCGTCGAGGCTCCCGTAGCCGAGCTCGTCCAGCATCGCCTGCTGCTCCCGGGCCCCCGGCCCGATGTGCCGGCGGCTGAAGGGCACCGCGTGCTCGAGGTCCTCGAGCGTCGGGCGGCTGGTCGCGGGCGGGGTCTTGTCGGTCATCTGTCCGGCCGTTCGCACGGCAGGGCGCTGGCCCTGCGCACCCCTGGAATGTCCCCGAGCGTCCCGCCGGAACCCTACCGCGACACCCCGCCCGCGCGCCAGCCGCTTCCCCACCCCGCGACGTGCCACGACGGGGTCCCGTCATCGGCTATCGTGCGCACCTGACCGGGGGCGTAGTTCAGTCGGTTAGAACGCCGGCCTGTCACGCCGGAGGCCGCGGGTTCGAGTCCCGTCGCTCCCGTCGCACGACCAGGGGATTCCGCCCCACCACGGGGCGGGATCCCCTTTTCGCTGTCGCGCACCCCGGCCGTGAAGCGCACCCGGCTAGGGTTCGGCCATGACCGGCTTCTCCGATGCGCTCTCCCGCGGCACCGTCGTCCTCGACGGCGGCTTCGCCACCGAACTCGAATCGCAGGGGCACGACCTGCGCGACAGCCTCTGGTCCGCCCGCCTGCTGCGGGACGACCCCGACGCGATCGTCGCCGCGCACCGCGCGTACTTCGACGCCGGTGCGGACGTCGCGATCACCTCGAGCTACCACGCGAGCTACGAGGGCTTCCGCGCCGCGGGCTTCACGGACGAGGAGACGACCGGCTACCTCGCGCTGAGCGTGGAGCTCGCCCGCCGGGCGCAGCCCACCGACCGCCCCACGTTCGTGGCGGGGTCGGTCGGCCTGTACGGCGTCGTCTGGGCCAACGGCACCGAGTACAGCGGCGACTACGCGAACGCGACGGACGACTCGATCGCCACCGAGCAGCGCCGGCGCATCCAGGCGATGGTCGACGCGGGCGCCGACCTGCTGGCGATCGAGACGATCTCCAACGGCCGCGAGGCCGTCATCCTCGGCGAGCTCCTCGCCGAGTTCCCCGACACCGAGTCCTGGGTGACCTTCTGCTGCAGGGACGACCACCACCTCAGCGACGGCACGCCCATCGGCGAGGCGATCCGCTCGGTCACGCGCAGCGGGCGGGCGAACGCGGTCGGCCTCAACTGCACCCCGCCGCAGCACGTCGAGTCCCTGCTCGCGGACGCTCGGGCCGCGACGGAACTGCCGCTCGTCGTCTACCCCAACTGGGGCCGCGTCTGGAACGGCGACACGTACGAGTGGCACGGCGCGGGGGTCGACGGCTTCTCGGCCGACCTGCTGGACCGCTGGAGCGCGGCGGGCGCGACCGCGATCGGCGGGTGCTGCGGCATCGGGCCCGACGCCATCGGCGACATCGCCGCCTGGCGCGCCGCGCGCTCGTAGCGGCGGCCGCTCAGGGCGTTCCGGCCGCGACCTCGGCGAGCATCGCGTCCACCTTGACCTTGGCCCGCCGGTACGACTCCTCCTCGAGGGCGATCACCCGCGCCGGGTCGCGCTCGACCTCGGCCTGGACGTCCGCCAGGAAGAAGGCCGGATCCCCCGGGTCCTCCCACGGGGCGAAGATCGGCGACGCCTCGGGCTCCTCGGGCAGGCCGTCCTCGCGCGGCCGGAACCCGCACGTGTACGACCACACGTTCTCGAAGGCGATCCGCGTCATCCCCACGGCCACCAGCCGCCGCGTGATCTCGGCCAGGGGCAGCACGCCCTCGCCGGAGGGGGCGCCGCAGACCATGCCGTGCATCACGACGTGGTCCTTCAGGTGCGCCTTGCGCGTCCAGGGCAGCATCGCCTCGAGCGCCTCGAGCGGGTCCTCGCGCACCATCATCGAGTTGCCGTAGTCGTAGAGGGCGCCGACGAACGGGTGGTCGACGCGCTCGAGGATGCGCGCCACCTCGACGCCCGTGAACTCCTCGTGGTTCTCGAGCAGGACGGGGATCCCCCGATCCTCCGCGACGGGGCCGATCTCGACGAGGTCCGTGATCGTGGCGTCGAGCACCTCGGCCCGCACGCCCTCGTGGCGGGTGTAGGTGCGCAGGTGCCGGGCGCCGAGCGCCTCGGCGAGGCCGAGCAGGTGCGTCAGGTGGACGGGGTCCGTGCCGCTGGTCTCGACGTCGATGTCGAGGCCGCGCGTGCGGATCGCGTCGGCGACCATCGCGATGTGCTGGGGGTCGTCGCCGCCGAGGAAGCGGTAGCCCGGGCCGTTGACGTTGAGGCCGATGCCGGGGTTGCCGTCGGCCACGCAGCGGTCCAGCAGGTCCACGATCGTGAAGCCCGGGTCGTGCATGAGCCGGAACCGGAACGAGTACGTGTGGAGGAAGAGCCGCAGGGGTTCGGTGGTCATCGCAGGGCCTCGAGCTGCTCCAGGGAGAGGGCCAGGGCCCGAGCGTAGCGGGCCGCGCCGTCCGGGTCGGAGCCCGCGAGATCGACGCGGCGCATCGCGCAGTACGCCCCGAAGCGCCACGCGAGCGACGGCTCGAGCGCGGCGAGCCGCGCGAGCACCTCGCGGTCCCCGTAGGCCTCGAGGCACTCCGCGCGCTCCGCCGCGGTCAGGGGCTCGTGGCCATAGAGCACCTGGAAGGCCGGCGACAGGAAGGCGAACAGGTCCTCGGCCGGGTCGCCGAGGGCCGGGCACTGCCAGTCGATCAGCCGCGGCCCGTCGGGGCCGACGATCACGTTGCCGGAGCCCGCGTCCGTGTGGATCAGGGCGCGCCGGGCGGCCGCCTGCACGGGCCGCTCGGGGACGAGCGCCCGCAGCACCGCCGCATCCTCGGGGTCGGCGCCGGCCAGGAGCCGCTCGCCCTCCGCGAGGATCCCGTCGGACGACGTCGGCACCGACCGGAAGCCCTCGGCCGCGACGGCGTGCTGGCGGCGCATCAGCTCGGCGACGGCCGCCGTGCCGGACGCCCACTGGGAGCCGTCGACCCACCGGTAGACGAGCACGGCCGGGTGCTCCGGCGTGCGCGGCAGGTAGGCGACGGGATCCGGCGCGACCCGCGCGCCCCGCAGCACCTCGAGGGCGCGGGCCTCGTCGTCGGGGAGGATCGGGAACAGCCGCCAGCCGTCCTGCTCGGCGAAGACCTTGACGACCCAGTCGACCCCGTCGCCGGCCAGGCGCAGGACGTCGTTCCAGTAGCCGCCGGCGAGCGGCGTCGTCGCGACGTCGAGGTCCGGGGGCAGGACGCCGCGGGCGCGGAGGAGGGC
>JBEGMS010000170.1:0-4128 GCA_041182985.1 Actinomycetota bacterium | reverse complement strand
CCAGCGCCTCCGCGGGCACGAAGTGTTTGTACGATGCTTGTGACAGTGGATGCCATGGTCTCGACACCCGTGACGGAGCGCCTCGGCGGCGGCGTCGCCGCCCGACTCGCGCACTACCTGCAGGTGCTGACCCAGGCGAAGAAGGCCGGGCGCAGCCACATCACCTCGCACGAGATCAGCGAGTACACCCATGTCAACGCGACGCAGATCCGCCGCGACCTGTCGGGCTTCGGGACGTTCGGCAAGCGCGGGGTCGGCTACAGCGTGGAAGCCCTGATCGGCGAGATCAGCCAGATCCTGCGGACCGCCGGGCAGCACAACATCGTGCTCGTGGGCGCCGGGCGCCTCGGCCAGGCGATCGCCGAGGCCGACGTCTTCGCCGATCACGGCTTCTCGATCACGGCCGTCGTCGATGCGGATCCGGCGAAGGTCGGGGTCGCCTGCGGGCCGCTGCTCGTGCGCGCGCCCGATGACCTCTCGCGCATCGTCGAGGAGGAGCAGGTGATCGTCGGCGTCGTCGCCGTGCCGGCGGAGGCCGCGCAGGATGTCGCCGATCAGCTCGTGCGGGCGGGCGTGCGGATCGTCTTCAACTACTCCGGCGCCCTCATCGACGTGCCGCCGGACGTCACGGTGCACACCACGAGCCCCGCCGTCGAGCTCCTCTACGCGCTCTACTTCCACCTCGCCTGAGGCGGGTGCGCGCTACGGGGCGGTCGCCGTCGCGGCGACGTCCACGACGTAGGTGCGCCCGTCCGGCGACGAGGTCCCGCTGAGGCGGTCCGTCGCGACGGCGACGTCACCCGCCTGCACGAGGACCACGAGTCGCCGTTCGTCGTCGCGGTCCACGACGATGTCGTGGGGCAGGCCGCCGAGCAGCTCCCCGACGACCAGATCGGGGCGGCTGCTCGCGGTCTCCAGGACGACCTGGCCGCCCGCGGCGCGCGACGGCGATCCGGCGAGGCCCCCGACCTGGAACAGCGCCACGACGCCGAGGCCGGCGGCGATCAGCAGGGCCAGCGGGACGAGGCGCCCGCCGCGCCGCGCGGTCGGCCGCGGGGCGCCGAGCACGTCGTGGGGGATCCCGGCGCTCGGGAGGCGGTCGAGCTCGTCCATCGCCAGCGACAGCTGGACGATCCGCTCCCGGCACTCGGAGCAGCCGGCGACGTGCCGCCGGATCTCGGAGGAGCGCTCGTGCTCGAGCTCGCCGACGACGTAGTCGAGCAGCGTGACCTCGGCGGGGTGGATGGCGGTCTCGTCCTGGTCGTCCACGCGCGGAAGGGTAGCGCCCATGCGGAGAGCGCGCCGCGCGGCCGCTGGTACCCTTGCGCGGCCATGGGCGCGTCGGTCGAGGACTCCTATGCGGCGCTCGACGCCGCCCGTTCGCACTTCGCGGAGGCGACCGACTTCACGATCGGGATCGAGGAGGAGTTCCAGATCCTCGACCGCGACTCGCTCGCGATGACGAACCGCTTCGAGGAGCTGCGCGACGCCTGCGAGGCCGGCGCGCTGGCGGGGAACGTGGCCGGGGAGCTGATCGCCTCGGAGATCGAGGTCAAGACGGGTCGCGGCGCGACCTTCGACGATGCCGCGCGGATGATCATCGACCGCCGCGTCGCCCTGGTGGAGGAGGCCGAGCGGCTCGGGGTGGCCGTCGGCGCCACCGGCACCCACCCGACCTCGCCGTGGACCGAGCAGCGCATCATCGACACCCCGCATTACCGGATCGTGGAGGGGACGCTGCGCTACATCGCATGGCGCAACAACACCTTCGGGATGCACGTCCACGTGGGAATCCGCGGCGCCGACCGAGCGATGGCCGTCGCCAACCACATGCGCACCCACGTCCCGATCCTGCTCGCGCTCTCCTGCACGTCGCCGTGGCTCGAGGGCCGGATCACGCACCTGCGCTCGACGCGCACGCAGATCTTCACGCGGATGTTCCCGCGCTGCGGGGTCCCGGACGTCTTCGCCGACTGGGCGGACTACGACCGCTACGTGCGCTTCCTGCTCGAGACGGAGTCGATCCGGGAGCACACCGAGATCTGGTGGACGGTGCGGCCGCACCAGTCGTTCGGCACGGTGGAGATCCGGGCCTGCGACGCCCTGCCGGACATCGGCCAGTCGATCGCCCTCGCCGCGCTGCAGACGGCGCTCACGGCCCGGGCCGCGCGGCTCTACGACGGCGGCGAGCTGCCGGCGCCGGACCGTCCGAGCGACATCGAGGAGAACCTCTGGCGCGCCCTGCGCTGGGGCACCGACAAGGGCCAGATCGACCTCGAGCGCCGCGCCGTCGTCCCCGCGGCCGACCACGCGCGGGCGCTGCTCGCGGCCTGCGCGCCCGAGGTGGAGGCGCTCGGCCTGGCCCCGTGGCTCGAGCCCCTCGACGACCTGCTGCAGAATGGGGATCACGCCTCGCGCTGGAAGGCCAGGGTCGAGGCGGGGGAGGACATGGCGGCGATCCACGCCGAGCAGGTCCAGATCACGATGGCGTCGGGACGGCGCCTGAAGGAGGTGCTCGATGGCCGATGAGCCGCAGTCCGAGCCGGCCCCCGCGGCCGGTGCCGAGATGCCGCAGGAGCTCGATCTCGCGCAGATCCGGGTCGAGGGGCTGATCCTGCAGGTCGCGAGCGAGCTGATGTCGATCGGCGCGGGCCAGCTCGGGATGATCCCCGGGATGGTCAACGGCGGCGACGCCGTCCAGGCCAGCCTCGCGATCTCCGGCGCCGACGCCCTGATCGAGACGCTGGCCGCCGCCTTCCCGGAGGGCGCCCCGCTGCCGCCCCAGGTGGAGGAGCTGCGGCGCGCGCTGGCGGACCTCAAGCTCGCCTTCGCCGAGGCCGTGCGCCTGTCGGACGAGGCGGCCGGCGCCGAGGGGGCTCCCGCCCCGGAGGCCGCCGGCGACGCGCCGCCCGCCGCCGAGCCGCCGCCGGCCGCCCCGCCGCGCGCCGACGTGCCACGGCCGAAGATCTGGACGCCGGGCGGCGAGGTGTGAGCGGACGCGCCGCGATCGGCGTGTTCGGCGGCTCGGGGTTCGGGCAGTTCCTGGAGGGAGCCGACGAGGTCAGGGTCGAGACGCCGTACGGGGACCCGTCGGACGCGATCCGCATCGCGGAGATCGGGGGAGCGTCGGTGGCCTTCCTGCCCCGCCACGGACGCGGGCACGAGCTGCCGCCCCACCGGATCCCCTTCCGGGCGAACCTCTGGGCCATGCGCGAGCTCGGCGTGGAGCGCATCCTCGCACCCTGCGCGGCGGGCTCCCTGGATCCGGCGCTCCCGCCCGGCGCCTTCTGCGTCGTCGACCAGTTCGTCGACCGCACCTCGGGGCGCGTGCACACGTTCTACGACGGCCCCGGGGCGACGCACATCTCGACCGCCGACCCCTACTGCCCGCAGCTGCGCGCGGCGGTGCTGTCCGCTGGGCAGGCGATCGGCGCCGACGTGCGCGACGGCGGCACGATGGTCGTCGTCGAGGGGCCGCGCTTCTCCACGCGGGCGGAGTCACGCTGGTACCGCCAGATGGGCTGGCAGGTGATCAACATGACCGGCTACCCGGAGGTCGCCCTGGCTCGCGAGCTGGAGCTCTGCTACAGCGCCATCGCCCTGATCACCGACTACGACACGGGGATCGATCTGGAGGCGGGGGAGGCGGTCAGGGCGGACGACGTCCTCGCCAACTTCGCGGCCAACCTCGACATCCTCCGCGAGCTGCTCGTGCGCACCATCGAGGCGCTCCCGCCGCGCGCCGCCGACGACCCCTGCCGGCACGCCCTGGCAGGAGCCCGTCTGTAGGGGCGGAACCTGTGGGCGTGCTCGCCTCCGTCGCCGTCGGGCTCACCCTCTTCGCCGCACCCGCGGCGCCCGTGCCGATCGCACCCGTCACCAGCGCGGCCGTGACCGCGCAGGTCGCCCCCGCGGCGTTCGACCCGGACGCCGCGCCGCGGGCCAACCGCGCGACGGTGACCGTGGTCGCGCAGGCCGCCGGCACCCTGCAGGTCGACGTGGTCACGGCCGGCGGGATCGTGGTCGCCGCGCTCCTGCCGCCCACTCCGGTGACCGCGGGCCAGGAGCAGACGCTGGAGTGGGACGGGGCCGGGGTCCCCGACGGGCACTACGCCGTCCGCGCCCGCC
>JBEGMS010000169.1:0-2553 GCA_041182985.1 Actinomycetota bacterium | reverse complement strand
CCACCCGACGGCTGCTTCGCATCCTCCGGCTTCTTCCCCGGCTCCGGCTGCACGACACCACCCGACGGCTGCTTCGCATCCTCCGGCTTCTTCGCCTCGTCCGGCTTCCTCCCCGGCTCCGGCTGCGCCACGCCACCCGACGGCTGCTTCGCATCCTCCGGCTTCTTCCCCGGCTCCGGCTGCGCCACACCACCCGACGGCTGCCTGGCCTCCTCCGGCTTCTTCGTCGGAGCCGGCTGCGTGACGGACTGCGGCGCCTTCTCCGGGACGACCGACGGAGCGGCTGCCGGAGCCGCCTGCACCACTGCCCCAGGCGCCTCGACCGGTTCCGCGCCCTCGGGCGCGACCTGGGCCGGCTCGGCCACGGCGGCGGCGACCTCGGTGGTGGCGCCCGGGACGACGACGCCTGCGGCCTCCTGCTTGGCCTTGACGGCGTCGACGATCGCGACCTTCCCGGTCGAGGCGGTGTCCACGGAGGCCGAGTGCGACGTGATGCGCTCCTGCTGCACCTTGGCGGGCGGACGCACCGCGTCGCGCACCACGGGCACGGTGCCGAGCGTGCCGCCGGCGACCACGGCCGTGGCGGTGACGCCGATGACGACCTTCGCAGCCACCGACGCGCCGGCGATCGACGAGGCCGCAGCGGCGATGCCCCCGCCCGCGGCGACCGCGGCGGTTCCGGCGCCGACGGCGAAGCCCGGGATGGACTCGCCGAGGCGCGAGGCGATGCCGTCGAGCGGCAGGCCGCCGTTGACGGCCATCTCCTCGGGGGCGCGCAGGCGGCGGGAGGCCGCGCGACAGGAGCGGCAGCGCAGGAGGTGCGCGCGCGTGCGGTTCGTGATCGCGTCGTCGGCGAGGGCGGCGCGCACCTCGGCGCAGTCCGAGTCGTCCTCGACCTCGGGAACCGCGACGAGCGCCTTGCGCGCGCGGTAGACGAGAGCGTCGACGCCCTGCGGGGTCGTCTCGAGCACCTCGGAGGTCTCGATGGCGGACAGGCCGAGCCACTCCCGGAGCACCATCGCCTCGCGCTGCTGCTCCGGCAGGGTGCCGAGCAGGGCCACGGTGGCGTCGAAGGCGTCCCGGCGCTCGAAGTCCTCCTCGACGGACGGCCCGGTGTCGGCGTGCCACTCCTCGAGGGACTCGTGGACGCCGCGGCGCTTGACCAGCGCGATGCGGGTCAGGCACTCGTTGCGCAGGATGCGGAACAGCCAGGCGCGGGGCTCGCGGACGCGCTCGCCCTCCTGCAGGACGCGATGCGCCGACAGGAACGTCGCCTGCACGGCGTCCTCCGCATCCTCGACACGGCCCAGCCGATGCCAGGCGAAGCGCAGGAGCTCGCCCGCGTGCTCCTTGTAGAGGGAAGCCGTCAGCGCACCCGCATCGCGGGTGGGGACACTGACGCCCCTCTCCAGAGCAACGGCCATGGCACAAGTGTAGACGCGCGAATGCGGCGGATCTGACGCCGGATTTCGGGATTTCCGCGAATTCCCCGAAACCCGCATGGATACAGGGCTCACCGGGACCTCCGCCCGACCGCCCGCTGACGCCGGACCCCGGCTAGACTCGCGCCAACCCGAGGAGGACCCCTGTGGAGAGCTGGCGCAGCAAGAAGACCCTGATCCTGAGCCGCACGGACATGATGGGCCTGGTCACGCCCGCCGAGTACGTCGCGGGCGTCGAGCAGGCCTACCGCATGCACGGCGAGGGCCGTTTCTACATGGACCCGAAGGGCCACATCGTGCTGGACAGGTACCCGGGCGAGTGGGAGGCGATGCCCTCGTACATCGAGGAGCCCGAGGCCGCGGCCTGCAAGTGGGTCTCGATCCGCGAGAACAACCGCGACAAGTACGACCTGCCGACCGTCTTCTCGATCCTGATCTACACCGATCCCGAGACGGGCTTCCCGCTCGCCATCTGCGACGGCTCGTACCACACGGTCCAGCGCACCGGCGCCTCGGCGGCCGTGTCCGCCAAGTGGATGGCCCGTCCCGAGTCGAAGACCCTCGCGATCGTCGGCGCCGGCAACATGGCCGAGGGCGCGCTCGAGACCTGCGACACCGTGTTCGAGTGGGACGAGGTGCGCGTCTGGAGCCGGCGCGAATCGACCCTCGATCACTTCCGCTCCGTGATGGAGCCGAAGATCGAGGGCCGCTATCCGATCACGACCTCCACCGACCTCGAGAGCACGGTGCGCGGCGCCGACGTCGTCGTCACGATCACGCCGGCCCGCGAGCCCCTCGTCAAGAAGGAGTGGATCGCCCCCGGCACGCACATCGCCGCGGTCGGCGCCGACAAGGGCGGCGACCAGGAGCTCGAGTCCGACGTCCTCGTCGGAGCGCGCATCTTCGTCGACGACATCCGCCAGTGCCGCCACGACGGCGAGATCAACGTCCCGCTCAGCGAGGGCGTGATCACGGAGGACGACCTGGCGGGCTCGATCGGCGAGGTCATCACCGGTCAGAAGCCCGGCCGCACCTCGCCGGAGGAGATCACCATCTTCGACTCGACGGGCATCGCCCTGCAGGATTCGGCGATCGTCCCGCTCGAGTACCA
>JBEGMS010000168.1:0-7569 GCA_041182985.1 Actinomycetota bacterium | reverse complement strand
GCTGGCGCAGGCCCTCGTGCACGCGCCCGAGCTGGTGATCCTCGACGAGCCGACCAACGGCCTCGATCCGGCGCAGCGCGCCGAGATGCTGGAGGTGATCCGCCGCGTCTCCCGCGACCTCGGCGTGCGCGTCCTGATCTCGTCCCACATCCTCGACGACATCCGCCGCACGTGCGACCACGTCGTCGTGATGCGCGCCGGGCGGATCACGCTGGATCGCCCGCTCGCCGCCCGCGCCGGCGAGGACGACCTGATGCTGATCGAGACCGTCGCCGATCCCGCGCCCCTGCAGGCGCTCCTCGCCGGCCGCGGCATCCAGGTCGAGGCGGCGGGCGAGCACCGCCTGCAGGCCCGCATCACGGGCCCGACGGACCGGACCGCGATCCGCGATGCGGCCGCGGAGTGCGGCGCCGGGCTGCGCCGCCTGCACCCCGCGGGCCCGTCCATCGAGGACGAGCTCCTGGAGGCGATCGGGTGAGCGCGAGGATCCACGACGTCCGCTACCGCCCGTTCACGGGCGAGATGCAGGGCTCGACACGCCGCGCGGTCGAGTCGATGGGGCGCTGGAGCGCGCTGCGCGCCCTCGGCGCCCGGCGGCCGTGGACGGCGAAGGTGGTGCCGATCGTGCTCGCCCTGATCGCGCTCGGCCCCGCCGTGACGGTGCTCGGGGTCAAGAGCCTGATCGGCGGCGAGATCGCCGAGCAGCTGCCGACCGACCTCGTCCCGTACGCCTTCTACTACACGCTGATCGGCTTCGCGATCTGGGCCTACGCGGCGATCGTGATCCCCGAGACGATCTGCCCCGACCGCCGCAGCCGCGTCCTCGACCTCTACCTGTCGACCGCGATGAGCCCCCGCGAGTACGTGCTCGGGAAGATCCTCGCATCGCTGGTCCCGCTCCTGGCCGTCACCACGCTCCCCCTGGCCGTGCTCTACGTCGGCAACGTCTTCTTCGCGACCGATCCGCTCGGCTACATCGGCGACAACCTGCGGGAGATCCCCGCCATCATCGGCGGCGGCGTCCTGATCGCGCTCGTCTACACGCTGATGGGCCTCGCCGTCGCGTCCCTGACCAGCCGCCGCGCCTTCGCGAGCGTCGGCTTCATCCTGCTGCTCGTGATCTCCGGGCTCGTGGCCGGCGCGCTCGCCGAGGTCGCGGATCTCGGCCCGAACGCCCGCATGGTCAACCTGCAGGCGCTGCCCGTCTGGGTCGCGCAGATCATGATCGGCGGGGAGCAGATCGACGGCGGCGACGGCCCCTTCGCAGCCGCCAACCGCCCCGACCTGATGCCGCTCCTGATCGCGAACGCCGTGGTCATCGTGGTCTGCTCGGGCATCCTCTGGCTGCGCTACCGGAGGCGCGGCGCATGACGGCGCTGCTCGAGTTCGACCGCGTCTCGAAGTGGTTCCGCGACACGGTCGCGGTCGGCGATGTCTCGTTCGCCATCGAGCCCGGCGTGACCGGCCTGCTCGGCCACAACGGCGCCGGCAAGTCGACGGCGATCCGCCTCGCCGCCGGCCTCGCCCGCCCCGACGAGGGCGCCGTCCGCATCCTCGGCGAGGACCCGCGCCGCAGCGGCGCGGCCCGCGCCGCCCTCGGGCTCGTGCCCGACGGGGACGGGGTCTGGCCGGGCCTGACGGCACGTGGCTTCGTCGAGGCCTGCGCGCGCCTGCGCGGCGTCGCCGGGCCCCGGGACGCCGCCGCCGAGGCCCTCGCGGCCGTCGACCTCTCGGACGTCGCCGATCGCGACGTCAAGGGCTTCTCGCAGGGCATGCGCCAGCGCGTCAAGATCGCGCAGGCGCTCGTGCACCGACCCCGCGTCCTGATCCTCGACGAGCCGCTCAACGGGCTCGACCCGGGCCAGCGCGAGAGCGTGATCGCGCTGCTGCACCGCCTCGGCGCGGAGGGCACCGCGATCGTCTTCTCGAGCCACGTCCTCGGCGAGGTGGAGCGCATCGCCGATCGGGTGCTCGTGCTCGTCAACGGCCGCCTCGTGGCCGAGGGCGCGCCGCCGGCGCTGCGCGCCCTGATGGAGGAGCGCCCGCGCCGCGTGCGCGTGGAGACCGACCGCCCGCGCGATCTGGCCCGCGGCATCGCGGGCCTCGAGGGCGTGCAGCGGGTGGACGTCGACGACGACGCGCTGCTCGTGGAGACCAGCCGTCCCGCGGACCTCGCCGTGGCGCTGCCCGGCCTCGCGCGCGACGCGGGCGCCGACCTCGCGGCCGTCGAGCCGACCGACGAGGACCTCGAGAGCGTCTACGGCTACCTGACCGAGCGGGCGCGAGGGGTGCGCCGGTGACCGTCACCCGCCTCACGATCCGCGCCCTGCTCCTGCGCAGGCGCTCCCTGGCGCTGCTCCTGCCCGTGGCCAGCGTGCCCTTCTTCGTCGTGCTCGCGATCGTGCGCGGCGACGTCACGCCCGACTCGCAGGCGATCATCGTGGGGCGCCTGCTGGTGACCACCGTGACGCCGCTCGTGGCGCTCGTCCTCGCCGTCACGGCGATCGGCGACGAGCGCGAGAGCGGCACCATCGTCTACCTGGCCACCGCGCGCCTGGCGCGCCTGCGCGTGGCGGCCGAGAAGGCGCTCGCCGCGATCGTCTGCTCGATCGCGCTGCTCTCCCCCGCGCTCCTCGCCGCCGCGTACTTCGGGGTGCACCTCGGCGTCGGGACCGGCAACATCCTGCGCGGGGTGCTCGGCACGATCCTCGTGGCCGCCGTCTACGCCTCCGTGTTCATCGCGGTCGGGCTGCTGCTCAAGCGGGCGCTCGTGGCCGGCATCGTCTACGTGCTGATCTGGGAGGGCGCGATCGCCACCGTCGCCCCGTCCGCCGAGCGCTTCTCCCTGACCGCCTGGGGCCGTGCCATCACCGACGGCGGCCTGTCGCCGCTCGAGGACGGCCTCGTGCCCACCCTGTCGGCGCAGACGGGCGTCGTCGCCCTGCTCGTGGTGACCGTCGTCGCCGTGGCCCTGGCCGGGCTCCGGCTCGGCCGCATGGACCTGCCCTAGCCCTCCGCGGCCAGCGCCTCGAGCTCCGCGTCGAGCAGGCGCCGCACCGCGCGCGCCGACTTGGTGCCGCAGCGCAGGTGCCAGATCAGGCCCCCCACGAGGACGCCGAGCCGCTCGGCGGTCCCCCGCGGGTCGGCGTCCGGGCGCACCTGCCCCGCGGCCTGCGCGGCGGCGACCTCGCGGGCGAGGAACCGCTCCCAGCGCTCGTTGCGGGCCCGCACGAGCCGGCGCACGGCGGGGTCGAAGGCGGCGATCCGCTCGTACTCGGCGAACACCGCGCGGTACTCGCGTGCCGCGGCGGTGTCCGCGATCTCGTCGACCAGCAGGAAGCGCAGCCGTCCGAGCGGGTCGCCGATGCGCTGGAGGGCCCGGTTGGAGCGCTCCCACTCGCGCTCCTCGTGGTGGGCGAACGCCGCCTCCACGATCGCCTCCACGGTGGGCCAGTAGTAGAGCGGCAGCCCCCGCGACACACCGGCCTCGCGGGCGATCGCGCCGGCCCGCACCCCGGGCGCCCCGTCGCGGGCGATCACGCGGCAGGTGGCCTCGAGGATCTGCGTGCGGCGGTCGGGCTCCACGCGGGGATGATGGCGGATCGCCGCCGGACCCGCCTCTGCGGAGCCCATTGTGCCCTGCGTCGGCGGGCCCCAGCATCGCCTCGATCGCCTCGGCGAGATGCAGCAGCGCGGAGTGGGGCGAACTACGCCGCGAGCCACCGCCACCATGGGCCGCGGGCCGCGATCGGCAGGAGGTTCGGGCGGTCGCGTACGAGGCGGGGCGCGTGGCACGCCGCAGGGGCGCTGCGGCACCGCCGCCGTCAGGTGGACCCAAGCGGGATCGAACCGCTGACCTCCGCGCTGCCAGCGCGGCGCTCTCCCAGCTGAGCTATGGGCCCTCGCGGGGCGGACGATAGCGCAGGCCGGGCGCGGCGGGCTACGCCTCGGCCACCTGCGTGTGCGGCACCTGCCCCCACAGCTCGTCGAGCCGGTAGTGCTCGCGCGCCTCCGGGTCGAAGACATGCACGACGACGTCGACGAAGTCGATCAGGACCCAGGCGCCCTCCTTCATTCCCTCGATGCGCGCCGGGAGGAGCCCCTGCTCCTGCTTGAGCCTGAACGCGACCTCCTCGGCGATCGCCTGCACCTGGCGGGTGTTGCGGCCGCTCATGACCACGAACCAGTCGGTGTAGTCCACGACGCCGCGCATGTCGAGCAGCACGATGTCCTCGGCGAGCTTCTCGGACCCGATCGCGGCGATCCGCTCGGCGAGAAGGGCGGAGTCGCTCAGGGGGTCAGTCCTCTGCTCCCGACACGCCTTCACCGTACCACGCGCCGGTCGCGGTTTCGACACGGATTCCCCGTGTCGCCGCCGCCTCAGCGGTAGAGGCCCTCGGCCGCGATCAGGGCGAGCACGGACGGCGTCACGAGCCCATCGATCGGCACACCCGCGGCCACGCGCCGGCGCACCTCCGAGCTCGAGACCGCGACCGGCTCCATCGCGACGACCGCGTGGTCGCCGGGGGCGAGCGGCGCACCCGGGCGCTCCGCGACGGCGATCCGGCAGCGCGCGCGCACGAGCGCGGGCTCGTGCCAGCTGTCGAGGGCCGCGTACTGGTCGGAGCCGAGCAGGAGCACGAGCTCCCCGAGCGGCGCGAGCTCGGCGAGCGTATCCGCCATGTAGGAGGGGCCGGGGCGGTCGACCTCGACGCGCGAGGCCTCGAGGACGGGCTCGTCGCGGGCGGCGGCCTCGGCGAGGCGGAGGCGCACCGCGGCGCTCTCGGCGGGCGCCGGCCGGTGCGCCGGCGTACCCGCCGGCACGAGCAGGACCCGGTCGAGGCCGAGCTGCGCGGCCGCCGTGCGGGCGAGCGCGGCGTGCCCGACGTGCGGCGGGTTGCAGAGGGAGCCGAGCACCCCGATCCGGTCAGGCACGGTAGGCCACCTCCCGCTCCCCCACCTTGACCGTGATGCCCTTCTTGGCGCCGGCGCGCACGAGGAGCGGCGTCAGCCGGCGCTCCTCGACGTAGTCGGCGAGCAGCTGCTCGGCGGCGGCGTCGTCGAGCCGGGCGAGGTCATCCTCGATGGCGGCGCCGACCAGCCGCACGCCGTCCTCGCCGCGCAGGACGCGCACGGTGGCGCCGCCGCGCCGACCGGGCCGGTAGACGAGGAAGTCGGCGAGCTCCTCCTCCGCCTCGGGCTCCGCCTCCGCCTCGGGCACCCAGCGCGCGAGCGCCGCCGTGAGCTCGTCGACCCCGTCGCCGGTGGCGCAGGAGACGCCGACTACCACGGGCCGGCCGTCGTCTCCCCGCACGACGTCACGGGCGGCCGGGGCGTCGCCGAGCGCGGCCACGAGCCCGGCGAGGCGGGCCGCCTGCTCCTCGCGGGGCTCCGGGACGAGGTCGGTGCGGTTGAGGACGATGATGCGCGGGCGGCGGGCGAGGTCGGCCTGGTAGGCGGCGAGCTCGGCGTGGATCGCGACGAGGCCCCGCACGGCCTCCTCGGGCTCGAGCGCGGCGTCGACGACGTGCAGGAGCAGGCGCGCCCGCTCGAGGTGCGCGAGGAAGTCGAGGCCCAGGCCGTGGCCCTCGGCGGCCCCCTCGAGGAGGCCGGGCACGTCCATCACCGTGACCTGGCGGTCGACGGCGAGGTCGACGACGCCGAGCACCGGCTCGATCGTCGTGAACGGGTAGTCGGCGACCTTGGGCCGGGCGTTCGAGAGGCGGCGCAGGAGCGACGACTTGCCCACGTTGGGGAAGCCGAGCAGCGCGGCGTCGGCCAGCAGCTTGAGCCGCAGGTCGAGCGGCAGCTCCTCGCCGAGCCCCCCGAACTCGGCCGTGCGGGGCGCCTGGCGCACCGCGGTCCGGAAGCGGCGGTTGCCCGCCCCGCCGCGGCCGCCGTGCGCGACGACGGCGCGCGCGCCGGGCCGGGCCAGGTCGACGAGCAGGATGCCCTCCTCGTCCAGCACCTGGGTGCCCACGGGCACGTGCACCTCGGTGTCCTCCCCGGTCGCGCCCGTGCGGTTCGAGCCCTCGCCGCCCCGGCCGTCGGCCGCGCGCACGTGCGGATGGCGGCGCACCGCGTTGAGGTCGCGCAGGCCCGGGTCCGCGACCAGCACCACGCTGCCGCCGTCGCCGCCGTCGCCGCCCGAGGGGCCGCCGCGCGGCACGTACTTCTCGCGGCGGAACGCCACGGAGCCATCGCCGCCGCGACCGGCCGTCGCGTGGATCGTCGCGCGATCGGAGAACACGGGGGGATCCCCCCTTCCGGCTAGTCCCCGGCCGGGACGACCGACACGAAGCGCTTGCCGCGGCGCTGGCCGAACTCGACCGTGCCGTCGACGGTGGCGAAGATCGTGTGGTCGACGCCGAGACCGGTGCCCGCGCCCGGGTTGAAGCGGGTGCCGCGCTGGCGCACGATGATGCCGCCGGCGCGGATCTCCTGGCCGGCGAAGACCTTCACGCCGAGCCGCTTCGACTGGGAGTCGCGGCCGTTCTTGGAGGAGCCGAGTCCCTTCTTGTGCGCCATCTCAGTCCTCCGTCTTCTTCTCGGCGGGCTTCTTCGCGGCCGGCTTCCTGGCCGCGGGCTTCTTCTCGGCCGCCGGCTTCTTCGCGGCGGCGGGCTTGGCGGGCGCCTTGGCGGCGGGCTTCTCGGCCGGCGCCTTGGCGGCGGGCTTCTCGGCCGGCGCCTTCTCGGCGGCCTTGGCGGCGCCGCCCAGCGCGATCGACTCGACCTCGATCACGGACTGGCGGGCCCGGAAGCCCATCCGCCGCGACGAGCTCTTCTTGGCGCGGTAGGTGCGCACGTGGATCTTGGGACCCAGCGTGTGCTCCTTGACCCGCACCGACACCTTGACGGGCTTGAGCTCGTCGGCCGTCGCCAGCGTCTTCGCGCCGTCGGAGGCGAGCACGACGTCGGGCGCGAGCGTGCCGCCGGCGTCGACCGCGAGGCGGTCCACGACGAGGCGCTCACCCTTGGTGACGCGGTACTGCTTTCCTCCGAGCGAGATGACGGCGAACATGCGGTGTCCTGAGTCGGGCCGCCACGGGCGGCGAACGGCGGGACCGTAGCAGAGCGGCGCGGTCCGAGGCTGCGCCTCCCGGCTACTCGTCCTTGCCGAGTATCCGCTTCAGGAGCCCGCCCTTGCGCTTCGCCGCGGCCTTCGACGCCGCCGTGGGCGCGGGCGCCGCGGGCGTCGGGGGCGCCTTGGCCGGGGCCTTCGCCCCGTCACGGGCGCCCTGGCCGGCGCGCTGGCCGCCGCGCGGACGCCGCGGCTTCGCCGGGGCCTCCCCGCTCGCGGGCGCGGACGCCTCCGGGGCGTCGCCGCCCGCCTCGCTCCCGGCGTCCGTCGCGCCCGCGGTGCGCGCACGGCCGCGGCCGCCGCGACGGCCGCGGCGGCGGCGCTTCGGCTTCGCCTCGCCATCGCCCGCGGGGGCGTCGCCGTCGCCGTCGCCGGCGGCGCCCTCGGCGCCGACGTCCTCCGCGTCATCGGCGCCCGCGGGGGCGGCGGTGCCGTCGGCGGCCTTCTTGCGGCGCCCCTTGCCGCCGCGCGAGCGGCGCCGCGTGGGC
>JBEGMS010000167.1:0-5034 GCA_041182985.1 Actinomycetota bacterium | reverse complement strand
TCAGGCCGAGCGCGATGTAGATGATGTGGCGGCGGACGAAGTAGCCGGGGTCGCCGAGGAAGTCGGACTGGGTGACGGCGCGCACGGCCTGCTCGCCGATCACGAGCAGGAGGCCGACGGCCGCCACCAGCAGCCAGTCGACGCGGCGCAGGATCTCGCGGCTCACCATCAGTCGACCCGCTGGGCCTCGCGGGCCGGGTCGCGGCCGAGCGCGGGGCCGTCGTAGACGCCCGCCTCCTGGGCCTGCTGGACCTGCGCGATCGTGGCCTCGTCGACGCCGAACGCCCTCGCCATCACCTGGCGCACCGCCGGCGCGGCGGTCTCGCCGCCGAAGCCGCCCTGCTCGATGACGCAGACGACGACGAGCTCCGGGTCCGAGGCGGGGGCGTAGCCGGCGAACCAGGCGAAGTCGCGCTTGCCCTTCTTCTCGGCGGTGCCCGTCTTGCCGGCGACGGGGATCGGGAAGCCGGAGAACGCCGCGTAGGCGGTGCCGTCGGGGTCCTGCACCGCGCCCTCGAGCCCGCGCCGGATGGCGGCCAGGACGTACGGGTCGATCGGCACCCGCTCGCCGGGCGCGGCCTCGAAGGTCTCGCGCACGGTGCCGTCCTGGCCGACGACGCTCGCGCCGATGTACGGCGTGACCAGCGACCCGCCGTTGGCGATCAGGGCGTAGAGCCGCGCGATCTGCAGCGGCGTCACCTCGACGTCGCCCTGGCCGATCGACTGCAGGACGGCGTCACCGGACGTCCAGCGGTTCTGGATGCGGTCGTCCCCGAAGCGGCGGCGCTTGTAGGCGGCGTCGGGCACGCGGCCGGGCGCGTCGCCGCCGATGTCGATGCCGGTGGTCTGCCCCATCCCCAGTCGCTGCGCCCAGAGGGGCTGCGGCTCGAAGCGCCCGTTGCGGGGCGTGGCCTCGTAGAGGCGCTTGCCGAGTTCGTAGAAGTAGGTGTCGCAGGAGGTGATCAGCGCCCGCACGAGATCCATCGGCTCGTCCACGTCGGACTCGAAGTTGCGGTAGCGCTGCCCGTCGATGTCCATGTACGGGGTGCACTGGATGATCGCGTTCGACTGCGCCTGGCGGGCCTGGACGGCGGCGATCGCCGTGACCGGCTTCCAGGTCGAGCCGGCCGGGTAGAGGCCCGTCATCGCCCGATCGAGGAGCGGCGAGCCCTTGCCGTCGGCGGCGAGGCGCCGCCAGTACTCCTGGCCGTCGGGCCCCGCGAGGCGCGCCGGGTCGAAGCCGGGGTACGAGGCCATCGCGCGGATCGCGCCGGTGCGCGGGTCGATCGCGACGATCGCACCGGCCTCCGCCGCCGGGTGGCCGTTGGCGCGCGCGTAGCTGATGGCGTCGCGCAGCGCCGACTCCGCGGCGGCCTGCACGCCGACGTCGATCGTCAGGCGCACGTTGTCGCCCGGCTTGGCGGCCTCGGAGCGCACGATCGGGCCGACCGGGTCGCCGAAGGCGTTCACGCGCCGCTCGAGCGAGCCGTTCGTGCCGCGCAGGTAGCGGTCGAACGCGCGCTCCACGCCGCGCTGGCCGACGACGTCGCCGGGCTCCGCGTCGCGGTAGGTGACCTGGTCGGTGATCTGGTCGGGCGAGACCTCGGAGAGCTCGCCCCACAGGTGCGGGGCCATCGGCCGGCGCACGCCGTCCGCGCCGCGCACGGTGCGGTAGTCGCGCGCCGTGCCCTCCACGATGCGCACGCCCGGGTAGAGCGCGGCGCGCTCCTTGAGGAAGAACAGCACGGAGCGGTCCACGTCCTCCGCGATCACGATCGAGTCGAACGGCGCCTTGATCGAGGCCTCGTGGATCGCGTCCTCCATCGACGCCACGGTGATGCCGGAGACGCGAGCGAGCTCCGCGAGCTGCGGGTAGTCCTCCGTGCAGCCGGCCCAGGCGCGCACCTCGGACCCGCCGCTGATCTGCCGGTCGATCGCCGCCAGGCGCGCGCGGCGGCGCTCCGCCCCGAGCTCGTTGGCGGCCGTGACGGCGTCGGCGATCCGCAGGGCGCGCAGGTTGGGGTCGCGCAGGTCGGGCGGGCCGGCGACGTCGCGGCCGCAGGCCACGAGCAGGTCCGGGAATCGGGTCGGGTCGATCGCCACGGCGTTCGCGGGGCGGCTCCCGACCAGCACCTTGCCCTGCGCGTCGAGGATCTGCCCGCGCGGCGCGGGCACGTCGATCGAGCGCAGGCCGTTGGACACGGCCTCGGCCCGGTAGCGCTGCACGTCGAGGACCTGCAGCGACCACAGCCGCAGGACGAGGATCGCGACCAGGCCGATCGCGATCGCGGCGAGGATCGCCATCCGACGCGCGATGCGGTCCCGGTCGAAGCCATCGCCGGGGGGGCGCGGCGGAGGCGGGGGCTCGTACTCGCGGGTCGGCTCGCCGACGACCGGGGTGCTCACAGGATGCTCCGCTCGGAGACGCCGAGGATGCGCCGCAGGAGCGGCAGGAGCGCGATCGAGACCAGCAGCGTGAACATCGTGGCGGCCACGGCCGTCACCGCGAGCGCGCCCGAGGCGATCGGCTGGCCCTCGACGGCCGCCTCGACCGCGGAGTCGCCGAGGGCGTGCGCGAGCGCGGCCGCCCCGACCAGGATCACGGCCATCCCCAGGGAGACCCGGCGGCGGGTGCGCCCGAAGGCGCCGACGGCCCAGCCGATCGGGGTCAGGACGAGCGACGAGGAGCCGAGCGGCAGCTGCAGCGCCACGTCGAACACGAGCCCGGCCGCGAAGCCGCCCGCGGCGCCCCAGGCGGGCCCGAAGCGCAGCGCGATCGCGACGATCACGATCACGGCGAGGTCGGCCACGGCGCCGAGCACGCGGCCGTCGATGGCCAGGGCGACCTGCAGGTAGACCGCCACGAGCAGCGCGCCGGCGGCGGCGAGCGGCGGCACCAGCCCGGCGCCGCGCCGCGGCGCGGCCGGCTCCGCCTCCTCGGCGAACCGCGCCTCCAGCTCGGTCAGCGGGTCGAGGGCGTCGGGCGCGCTCACGGCGTCGCCTCCGCGCGGGTCAGGATGACGACGTTCGCGAACGAGCCGAGCTCGACCCAGGGCACGACGAGCACGCTCTTGTAGGTGTCGGTGTCGGACTGGCGGGCCTCCGACACGACCCCGATCGGCAGGCCGCGCGGGTAGGCGGAGGCCAGGCCCGTGGTCGGGTCGATGAAGCCGCTCGTGACGACCCGGTCGCCCTGGCGCACCACGCTCGAGCGCGGCACGAAGCCGAGCACGAGCACGCCAGGATCGGCGGCGCTCGGCTGCAGGATGCCGTCCGCGCCGCGGCGGCCGGCGACGGCGGCCCCGACCGCGACGGACGCGTTCGAGAGCAGGGCGACGGTGGCGGTGCGCGCCGTGACGGCCTCGACGCGCCCGACGAGCGCCGCGCCCCCCACGTCGGCGGCCTCGGCGACGCCGGCCAGCACCGGGTCGCCGACCTGCACCCCGACCTCCGTGCCGGCGTCGACGACGACCGTGCTGGAGGTGAGGGACGGCGAGCGGGCGACGATGCGGGCGGCGCGCGGCGCGTAGTCCTCGACGCGCGGGAAGTCCGGCGAGCGCACGTAGCCGAGCAGGCCCCGCAGCTCCTCGACGTCCTGGTCCTGCGCCTCGAGGCGGGCGAGGTCGGCGCGCAGGACGGCGTTCTCGGCGGCGAGGCGGTCGCGCTCCGCGCGGGCCGCGCGCAGGTCGCCGAACCAGCCGATCAGGTCGCGCACGGGCTGCGTCGCGCGGCGCGCGGCCTCCTGGGCCGCGACCTGCGCGTCGGCGGCGCGCGCGGTGCCCTCGCCGACACGGTCCTGCGCGCGGATCGACACCGTCACCAGCGCGACGGCGACGAGCACGAGTGCGACCGGGACGATCCGGCGGACGTGACGGGTGCGGGTGGAGGGCATCCGGGATCGATCGATGGTCGGGGAGCGGGCCGAGGCCCGCGCCGGCGGGATGCGAGCACACGGATTCTAGCCGTCGGGCGGTGCGCAGACGGTGGTGCGGCTCTCCGTCCGGGAACGTCAGGCCACGTGGCCCGTGAACGGGCGGCCCGCCGCGGCCCACGCCTGCATGCCGCCGGCGAGGTTCGCGCAGCCGGCCCGGCCCGCGGCCGCGAACGCCTCGGCGGCGGCGAGGGAGCGCCCGCCGGTGCGGCAGACGAAGACCGTGCGGTCCGCGTCCGGCACCTGCTGCCAGGTCGCCTGCAGGTTCGACAGCGGGAAGTGCAGGGCGCCCTCGACGTGCCCCGCGTCCCACTCGTCCTGCTCGCGCACGTCGACGAGGATGGCGCCGGCCACGACCAGCGCGGCGGCCTCGTCGGGCGTGATCTCCTCCACGTCGGGCTCCACGGGGGCGCAGCCTAGCCGCTCGCGCGGGCGGCGCGGGCGAAGGCGATCGCCTCGTCCTCCGAGCCGACGACACCGGCCGCCTGCTCCTCCGCAATGCGGGCGAGCAGCGCGCCGATCTCCGGGCCCGGCGCGCAGCCGAGCGCCTCGGCGAGGCGGTCGCCGCGCACGAGCGGGGCGGGAACGGGCTCGGCGAGAGCGAGCGCCATCCGCTCGGCGAGCTCGGTGTGGCGCCGGATCCAGCGCTGGCGGGCACGCGTCCCCCGCGTCGACCAGCGGTCGGCGAGCGAGACGACGACGCTCGCGATCCCGTGGGGCTCGGTGGCCACCCGGTAGCGGTGGACCTCCCGCGGGTCCGGCTCGCCGGCGGAGACCAGGAAGCCGAGCCGCAGGTGCTCGCGCACGAGCACGGCCACGCAGCGGCGCAGCGCCGTCGAGGCCCGCAGCCGCTCGAGGATCCGGTCGGCGACCTCCGCCCCGAGCTGGGCGTGGCCGGGGAAGCCGATGTGGCCGTCGTCGAAGACGGCGCGCGTCTCCGGCTTGGCGACGTCGTGCAGGAGCGCGGCCCAGCGCACGGCGAGGGCGACGTCGGACTCGGCGTCGAGCGGCTCGGCGAGCGCGGCCCGGACGACGCCCGCGGCGGCCCCGAAGCCGCCGGCCGGGTGCTCGACGAGGTCGGCGGCCGCATCGACGACCTGCAG